>NZ_DJUD01000024.1:0-102239 GCF_002439405.1 Psychrobacter sp. UBA6291
TATTTCAAGTTGAGAGTGGGGTGTTTTAAAGAAGATTTTATATTTTTTTAAGTTATTCATAACTACCAAACATATAGCTACCACCTAAAATACAGTCGCTGACTGTAAGTTGATAAACGAGATGGTAAATAAAGGAACGAAAGATGCGATTTATTGATGAAGCCGTCGTAACGGTAAAAGCAGGTGACGGTGGTAACGGAATCGCCAGTTTTCGCCGAGAAAAGTATGTCCCACGCGGTGGCCCTGACGGTGGTGATGGCGGTAAGGGCGGCGATGTCTATGTCATTGCCGATGACAATACCAACACCTTAGTTGACTACCGTTATACCCGTCGTTATGACGCCATGCGCGGTGAAAACGGTCATAGTAAGAACTGTTCGGGTAAAGGCTCTGACGATATTTATTTGCCAGTTCCTATTGGTACGACCGTGGTTGATACCGAAACCGACGAAGTATTAGGCGATTTGATTGAAATTGGTCAAACGTTACTGATTGCCAAAGGCGGCGACGGCGGTCTGGGTAATACCCATTTTAAAAGCTCGACCAACCAAGCACCGCGCAAAGCCACTTCAGGTTTTGAAGGCGAGTTAAAGGTGCTGAAGTTTGAGCTAAAAGTAGTCGCTGACGTTGGTCTGATTGGTTTACCTAACGCGGGTAAATCAACCTTTATCCGTCAGGTATCTGCCGCCAAACCTAAGGTTGCCGATTATCCCTTTACCACCTTAGTGCCAAACTTAGGCGTGGTTGATATCGGTCGTCACCGCTCATTTGTGATGGCAGATATTCCAGGTTTAATCGAAGGCGCGTCAGAAGGCGCAGGACTTGGCATTCGTTTTTTAAAGCATGTCGCTCGCACGCGCCGTCTGTTACACTTGGTTGATGTAAAACCGATCGATGGCAGCGACCCAGTAGAAAACGCGCGCGTGATTTTAAATGAGCTTGAGCGTTTTTCACCTGAATTGGCCAATTTGCCACAGATTTTGGTGCTAAATAAAATTGATCAGGTTGCCGAAGAAGACTTAAACGAGCTTTGCACTCATATCGTGGCTGAGCTTGGTTGGACGGGTATGGTATTTCGTACCGCAACCTTGACCGGTGAAGGCGTTGATGCGATTAAGTACCATTTGATGAATGAGATCGAGCGCGAGCGTGAGCGTGAACTCGAAGATCCGATTTTTGCTGAAGCCCAAAAAGAGCGTTTTGAGCGCTTAGAAGCAGAAGTTCGTTTGAATACCGAAGCGCAGCGTGAAGCCTATCGTGCGGCTCGTAAAGCAGCGCGTGAAGGTACCAATTTAGACGACGATGACGATTTCGATGATGGCGTCGAAGTGGTATACGTTCCTTAATATATCTAAGGTTAAATTGGCAAAAGTTAATGTTTCGTTTTTTAAATAGGTGTGTGTACAGTTTTTAATATAATCCACGTAATTCATTTACCCTAGCAACAGGAGTTTATATGGTAGTTGACATAGAGAACACGACAGAAGAAGCAAGGTTTGTTAAGCAAGCTCGCAACTTTGATATTCGGCGCGTTATTGTCAAGATTGGCTCATCGCTATTAACCAATAATGGACGAGGGCTTGATCGAACTGCCATTTACGAATGGGCAAAGCAGATTGCCAAACTGCATAAGCAAGGTGTGGAAGTATTGCTAGTGTCGTCAGGTGCGGTTGCTGAAGGCGTGGTGCGAATGAATCTGGACGAGCGCCCAAGGAAACTGGCGGCGCTACAAGCTTGTGCGTCCATCGGACAGATGGGCTTGATTGAAACCTGGTGGTCAGCATTGATTCAGCATGGTATTCAAAGCTCGCAGCTGTTATTAACTCATGATGATTTGTCTAATCGTAGTCGCTATTTAAATACCACCGGAGCATTGACGCAGTTATTAGAATGGCGCGTACTGCCCGTGATTAATGAAAACGATACCATAACCATTGATGAGATTAAGTTCGGTGATAATGACACCTTAGGCGCGATGGCAGCGGCAATGGTCAATGCCGATTTATACATTATCTTAACCGATCAAGATGGCGTCTTTACTGATAATCCGCGTAATAATCCGAATGCCAAAATGATTCGCCAAGAGCGGGCGATGGCCGATTACTTATTTGATATCGCCGGTGACGGCGGCAAACTTGGTCGTGGCGGTATGCTGACTAAAATTCGTGCTGGACGCTTGGCTGCCATGGGTGGTTGTCCAACGGTTATCGTGAGCGGCGCTATCGACGATGTCATCACGCGCGTGGTTTCTGGCGAAGCCGTTGGTACGTTATTGACCACTAATGACGAAGATAAAATCATTGCTCGTAAACAGTGGTTAGCGGCGCATTTGCGCATGTCAGGCACGCTCATTGTAGACGCTGGGGCTGCAAAAGCGGTTGTCGAACATCACAAGAGCTTATTGCCAGTTGGCGTCGTCGAAGTCCGCGGTGATTTTGATGAAGGTGATGTGGTTGAGATTGTCAATCAAGACACGGGCGAACGTATCGCTGTTGGTCAAGTGAACTTCTCATCGCGTGACGCTTGCCGCGTGGCTCGCGAGCGTACAGAGCAGTTCGATAGAATCCTTGGTAACAAAGAAGAGCGCGTGGTCATGGTACATCGCGACAATTTAGCGTTAACCGTGTAGTTATACCCCTTTAATCGGTAGGTGTTGTCAAAGCTTAATAGTAAATGGCATTTAATATAAAGAAGCTGATATCAAATGATTATGAAGCTTTTTAGAATTAAATGCCGCTATCTATGCGTTATAAGCGTTTATTAATCTTTTCTTTCACTTATTTTATCTTGCCCTGTTATTTATTTTATTGAATATAGGGCTGTTTTGGAGAGTTGTACATGAGTGCTTCAGACAGTAACCATGCGCTTGAGCAGAACTTTGCGCCTTTAAAAAACGATAGATTGCTACGAGCACTCCGCTTTGAGCCCATAGATACCACGCCCGTATGGATGATGCGTCAAGCTGGTCGTTATTTACCAGAATATAAAGCCACCCGCGCTGAAGCCGGTGATTTTATGAGTCTATGTAAAGATACGGCGCGTGCGACCGAAGTCACTTTGCAGCCGCTGCGCCGTTATGAGTTGGACGCCGCGATTTTATTCAGTGATATTTTGACCATTCCTGATGCCATGGGGCTAGGACTATATTTTGAAACAGGCGAGGGTCCGAAGTTTAAGCATCCGATTCGTACGCAAGCGGATTTAGACCGATTACCTGTGCTCGATATGAATGACTCGCTTGATTATGTCATGCGCGCGGTGACGAGCATTCGTAAAGCACTAAACGGACAAGTGCCGTTATTCGGCTTTTCTGGTAGTCCTTGGACGCTAGCGACTTACATGATTGAAGGCGGCAGCTCAAAAGATTACCGCTATACCAAAGGTTTCTTATATAGCAATCCGGAGTTTTTACATCAATTATTAGATAAATTGGCAACGTCAGTGATTGATTATTTGGATGCGCAAGTGGTTGCTGGCGCACAAATTTTGCAGATATTTGACAGCTGGGGCGGGGCGCTTGGTCATCGTCAGTTTGTGAATTTCTCGCATGCCTATAATAAGCGTATTGTCGCTGAGCTAAAGGTACGTCATCCAGAAATCCCAGTCGTGCTATTTACCAAAGGCGGTGGATTGTGGCTTGATGTGCAAGCGGATAGTGAGGCCGATGCGCTAGGTCTAGACTGGACGATGCCTATAGATCGCGCCCGTCAAGTATTGACAGAAAGTCAGCGCCAATTGACCAAGCAACATAAAAAGCTACAAAGCAGCAAAGCCATTCAGGGTAATTTAGACCCCGCAACCTTGTACGGCTCGCCTGCAACTATCCGTGCTGAAGTCAAGGCCATGCTCGATAGCGCTTACGCCAGTGGCGAAAAAACCGGCTATGTGGCAAACTTAGGTCACGGTATTACCCAGTGGGTCAATCCTGATAATGCCAAAGTCTTTATCGATGCGGTACATGATTATAAAATTTAAGTTATAAAACTTAATACCGTTAATTATTAAAAAATCAACGTTTAAAAGCGCTAGTAACAGCGCTTATATTTAGAAGCGACAAGGTTTAACTTTGATGTAGAGCTTATCTCTATCTAAATATTTACGCATTAAAAGAAAAAGGAATATCTTATGATTTCAGCAGCGATTGTCGGCGGCACAGGCTATACAGGTATTGAGCTGATTCGCTTATTGTCTGCCCATTCTGAAGTGTCTATTGATTTGCTAACCTCGCGTAGCGAAGCTGGCACCCGCGCTGATGAGATATTCCCAAGTTTACGCGGTATCTCAGATATCGTCTTTAGCGACTTGGGCGATGAGACACTTGCGACCTTACAAAAATGCGACGTGGTGTTTTTTGCCACCCCGCATGGCGTGGCGATGAAGCAAGCTGAGGCGTTAACGGCAGCGGGCGTCAAGGTCATTGATTTGGCGGCGGATTTTCGCTTGCAATCATTAGCAGATTTTGAGCACTGGTATCAGCAAGCGCATGCCTGTCCTGAATTGTTAAAGACCGCCGTTTATGGCTTACCTGAAATCAATCGAGAAAAATTGGCCAATGCGTTAGTTGTCGGTAACCCTGGCTGCTACCCAACTACCGCTATTTTGGGCTTAAAACCTATTATCGATGCGCAAAATCAGCAAGCCGAAAGGCTGGTTGAGTCGCGTATCGTTATCGATGCAAAATCTGGCGTTTCGGGCGCGGGTCGGCAAGCGAAGCTCGCGCTTAACTATGCGGAAACCACCGATAATTTTAAAGCGTATAGCGTTGAAGGTCATCGGCATTTACCAGAGATTGAGCAGGGTGTTGCTCAATTATTAGAAAGTCAGTTTGACCATCGTATCCGTTTTTTACCGCATCTGGTGCCAATGATACGCGGCATGCTGAGCTCTATTCATTTAGAGCTTACCGAAGCAGGCACTGCTATCGATTGGCAGCAAGTATTTGAGAGAAGCTATGCGGCAGAGCCGTTTGTCGATGTGATGCCAAAGGGGCTTTATCCTGATACGCGCAGCGTGCGAGCCAGTAATCGTTTGCGTATTGGTATTCACCAAGACAATGCGCGTGCTGAGCTGACGGTGATTGTTGTGCAAGACAATTTGGTGAAAGGTGCTGCTGGGCAGGCCGTGCAAAATATGAATGTGATGTTTGGTTTCGATGAATCGATGGGCTTAGACTTTGCCCCTATCGTTCCTTAACAGATGTCTAGCCATTAACAAACCCCACATATTTATGGTGCTAGGTATTGATTATAAATTCCGCTATAATAACCTGCCTTTATTGTTAAGAGATATCGTCTAAATGCGTTTGAAGAGTGCACCACGCCTTTGCCAACAGCCTGCACGAGTATTGTGCCAAGACTCTGTTTCCTATGATGTGGGGCACGATGCGCATCTCTCTTATTCTCATTACCAACAGAGTCATGCGCTGATAAATAGCCCGCTTATTAGTAATAAGCAACGAGGCGCTTCCACCTTAGTATTGGCATTATTCGTGGTGACGGTATTGGTGACCGCTGGAGTTGGACTCGCATTTGGCCATAAACTTGGCTATCAGCGCGGCTATTATTCGATGCAGGCAGAAACTCAGCAAGCGGTGATTACCAGTAAAGAAGCCACGCAAGAGCTAAAAGATTTACGCCTTAGCAGCAAAATTGCCACCAATGAAGCAGCTACTGCTAAGCAAGAGTTAGAAATAAGTTTGGCAAATTTAAAAGAGCTACGTGAAAACCAACAGGAATTGACGGTTGAAAATAAACAATTAGCCCAACTTAATGAGATATATGCCGAGCTTGTTAGTGAAAATGGCGGTATGCCTTTACAAATACTTGGGGCAAAAATTAAACCTTTGCCTGAAAACGCTTTTGAGTACGGCTTTGATGTGGCAATGCTGGCCAGCGACGGCAAAGCTAAGCGCTTAAAACCTACTTTAACCTTGCTGAATGATAATGACTTTGTAGAAGTGCCGCTTGAGCCTGCAAGTTATACCATCGATGGCATAACGCGTATCCGCGGCCGCTTTATGATGCCAACAGGTTTTAAACCTTTGCAGGTTAAACTAAGCTTAAATGCTGGTGGGCAGGAAGTAGAGCAATTATACGACTGGAAGCTTGGTGATAAGGTTGATAGCATGCCGTTGTCACTTTTAGATTTGCCAGAAGTTGATGAAAGCCCCATTGAACCTTAAGTTTTTGATATTTGGTTGAAATTTATTTTATTGAACCTTAGGTTTTTAATGTATTAATACTTTCGTGTCTGATACTAAGTGATAGCTAGACAGGTCTGCTACTCTTTTTTAATCCCCTTTATGCTGATACAGCATCGCTATTAATTTGTACGCTAATTATGATAAAACAACCGATATTACATTCAACGCCAACCGTTGCTGATTGGCATTTCCCAAATACGCCACTGCGTCTGGCGCAAGATGGCGATACTGAGGGCGAAACTTCACCGCAAGCTGATGTATTGGTCGCAGAGCCAGAAGTGGCAAAACCGCCGATGTATGCAGTGGTCATGTATAACGATAACTACACGCCGATGGAGTTTGTCGTCTATGTGCTGCAATCAGAGTTTCGTCATAGTATGGATACAGCGGTTGAAATTATGCTGACCATTCACAATAGCAGCAAAGGTATTGCCGGTATTTATCCAAAAGACATCGCTGAAACCAAAGCCAAAAAAGTCAACAGCTTGGCGCACCGTGAAGGTTATCCTTTATTAACTCAAATCGAGCCCCATCAGGGCGAATAACTTTTTAGCCTATTTTGTCTTAAGTTTTCTCTAGGTGCTGTTGATTCTAATCACTTCTCTATTTCTTACCTTTTTATTTATTACAAGAACAGGCTAGAGCAAACCTGCTGTATTCGCCAATGGTTTGCTCTAATCTATTTGTCTACTTGATTCCTGCCTTTTTAAATTTATTGTCATTCCTTTAATTCTCTTTTATTAATCTTCCTAGCTTTGTATTTCCTGCTTGATTTTTCTTTCATATCACCCATATATTAAAGTATACCCTTGTACACTTAATCGGATTAAACCCCACATTTTTCCATGTCGTTTTAGCACCTTTTATCTCTGTTATATTCAACCGTGAATTTTAAAAATAGCCGCTCGAAGTACTTTATCGCCTATTTTTCGCTTTAATACTGCACAATAAATACTGCGCAATTAAGGTCTAGTGGACACTTCGATACATTTTAGTCAGCGTTAAAAGATTGACTATGGTTAAGTATCATGTTGAGATAAAGGTAAGACGCAAATAGTACTCAAGCCATGGAAGACATCATTCAATAATATGCAGTAATGTCTGTTAATAATCCCAACATTGCCCTTGAACAATCCATCTATCGCCCTGATTTAGTTACTAACTCATTCATAAAGCTATCAATAATAAGATAGGTACAACCGTAGGAAGTCCTTATGTTAAGTCGTCATCTTGAAGTTTCTTTGCGTTTAGCAATGACACTTGCGCGCCAAAAATCGCATGAGTATCTCACTGTTGAACATCTGCTATTGGCGTTATTGGAAAATACCAATGCTGCCAATACGTTGACTGCTTGCAATGCCAATGTGTCAACGTTGCGTAGTGAGCTAGAAGCTTATGTTAATAAGCATACGCCAACTGTGGACGCAGATTCTGAACAATCACCACAGCCAACCCAAAGCTTTGACCGCATTTTACAGCGTGCTATTTTCCACGTGCAGTCTATTGGTGGCGGGCGTTTAGTGGAAGGTTCTGATATTTTGGTATCGATGTTCTCAGAGCATGATACCTATGCCGTTTATTTGCTTAAAAAACAGGGAATCAGCCGCCTTGAGCTGACCCAGTATTTATCACATGGTCAAGACAAAGACGAGCCATCTGAGCCACGTGCGTCGATGACAGGTGAGCGCCGTAGTGCGTCAGAAAAAACCAGCAAAGATCCTTTGGTTGAATTTGCAACCAACTTAAACCAACGCGCCGCTGAAGGCAAAACCGACCCACTCATTGGTCGTGGCCCTGAGATTGAGCGTGCTGCACAAGTGCTATGTCGCCGTCGTAAAAATAACCCGCTACTGGTCGGTGAGCCGGGCGTGGGTAAGACTTCAATTGCTGAAGGTTTGGCGTGGTTGATTATCAATGATAAAGCGCCAAAACCGCTTAATGGCTGCGTGATTTATAGCCTAGATATCGGCTCATTAATCGCTGGCACTAAGTACCGCGGTGATTTTGAAAAACGGATGAAATCACTACTTGATGCGTTAAAGAAAAAGCCCAATGCGATTTTGTTTATCGATGAGATTCATATGATTATTGGCGCAGGCTCGTCAATGAGTAGTAATATGGACGTCTCAAACTTAATCAAACCAGCACTTGCTAATGGTGAGCTGCGCTGTATTGGTTCAACAACCTTTACCGAATACCGTCAGGTGTTTGAAAAAGATCATGCATTGTCACGCCGTTTCCAAAAGATTGATGTGAAAGAACCAAGTGTCGACGACAGTATCGATATTTTACGTGGGTTGAAACCGCGTTATGAAGAGTTCCATAACGTCGAATATACTGACGAAGCCTTGGTCACTGCTGTGCAATTATCGGCGAAACACATTCATGAGCGCTTTTTACCCGATAAAGCCATCGATGTTATCGATGAAGCGGGTGCTTATAAGCGCTTGGGCATCGTCGCGGATTTGGACGATATTGATGCTGAAGAAAGCTTTATTGCCAATTTAGAACAAGACTTTGATGCGCAAATCGATGCCGATGAAGAAGGTCTTGGGGGTGATGCTGACGATGACAGCCTTGATGAAACAAGCACTGCTAACGAAATGCAAGAAGAAGCAAATACGGCAAAAGCCGATGATAAAGCCAATGGGTCTAAGAAATCTAAAGGCAAACGCGCACCGATAAAAATCGATGTTGCTGATATCGAAGCCATCATTGCTAAGCTTGCGCGTATTCCGCCCAAATCCGTGTCCAGTGATGATAAGAGCATTCTTGAGCATTTAGATCGTGATCTTAAACACTTAGTATTTGGTCAAGATGAAGCGATTGAAACCTTGGCTGATGCGATTAAACTGTCGCGAGCTGGGCTAAAAGCACCGGATAAACCAATTGGCTCATTTATGTTTGCTGGTCCAACCGGGGTTGGTAAAACAGAGGTATCGCGTCAACTGGCTAACTTGTTAGGTGTAGAGCTGGTCCGCTTTGATATGTCGGAGTACATGGAAGCGCATACTGCTTCACGTCTAATTGGTGCGCCTCCTGGTTATGTTGGTTATGACCAAGGCGGTTTGCTGACTGAAAAAATCAATCAGCATCCGCATTGCGTGTTATTACTTGATGAAATCGAAAAAGCACACCCTGATGTCTTTAACTTGTTATTACAAGTGATGGATCATGGTACGTTGACTGACAACAACGGCCGCGTGGCTATCTTTAAGCAAGTGATCGTCATTATGACGACCAACGTCGGCGCTGAAAGTATCAGCCGCTCTTCGATGGGCTTTACCCAACAAGACCACAGCCGTGACAATACCGAAGCGCTCAAACGTGTCTTTACGCCTGAGTTCCGTAACCGTTTGGATGCGATTATTCAGTTCAACGCGTTAGATACGTCGGTTGTGGTTTCTGTGGTCGATAAGTTCTTGGTTGAGCTACAAGTACAGCTCGATGACAAGCAAGTCACGCTCGAGATTGACGATGAAGTCCGTGATTACTTGGCGGAAAAAGGCTATGATCGCCTCATGGGTGCGCGTCCTATGCAGCGCCTTATTCAAGACGAGATTAAAAAACCACTCGCAAGTATGATTTTGTTTGGCGACTTGGTAAACGGCGGGATTGTACATTTAAGCTTAGAGTCCAAAGAAGCCAATGAGCAAGACGGTGATACTGTTAAGCTTGATAAAAATGGCGGTAAATCTTCGGATAAAGGGTCAGCCGACAGTCGTATTATCTTAACGGTCGTTGAAACCCATGAGCCCCATCCAGATTCTGAGTCACTAGCTAGCTAAGTTTTTACTATTGATATAATAACAACGGTTACGGTGTTATAAAAACGGTTACAATGGTAGCCGTTTTTTTATTGCTATAATTTATTGAATGACCGTATTTCTTATACTCCTATAAAAAATAAAAAAGGACCTATCATGGAATTGTTTGATGAAAAATCTACGAAAACCGAGGCCCAAAAACAAGCGATTCTGGACAATGTGCGCTTACCGGACGACTGGAAACAAGCCTTAGCAGAAGAATTGACCTCTGATAATATGGATAACTTGCGCGCTTTTTTAAAAGAAGCCTATCAATCGGGTGATAGTATTTATCCGCCAGCGCCGTTGATGTTTAATGCGTTAAATCTAACGCCGTTATCACAGGTGAAGGTGGTGATACTGGGTCAAGACCCTTATCATGGACCAGGGCAAGCGATGGGTTTATCGTTTTCAGTACCAAAAGCGATGCCAAAACCGCCGTCTTTAAATAATGTGCTAAAAGAGATGGCGAGTGACATTGGTATTGCCCCGTCAAAACATGGCGATTTAACCTATTGGGCGCAGCAAGGGGTGTTATTGCTCAATAGTTCTTTGACGGTTAAAGAAAGCGAGCCTAATAGCCATCAAAATAAAGGGTGGGAGCAGTTTACCGATGCCGTGATCGACGTGGTCAATGACCAAACAGAGCATACGGTATTTATTTTGTGGGGTAGTAAAGCGCAGAAAAAAGGTAAATATATCAATACCGATAAACATTTGATTCTGACCGCTGTCCATCCATCGCCGTTGGCTGCCAACCGCGGCGGGTTTTTTGGTTCTAAGCCGTTTTCTAAGACCAATGATTATCTAATACAGCACGGTCAAACGCCTATCGATTGGCAGTTACCGCAGTAAATGAAAAATATACAAAATATAAGCTTGCAGCAGCACTATCCGCCAGTTAACCACCACCTTGCTACAGATCAATTTTGGTCAGTTGAAGATGTTAAATGGATGCATGAAGCATTAAATTTGGCTAAACAAGGTGCTGAGCATGGCGAGGTGCCAGTAGGAGCAATACTGGTACACAATCAGCAGATTATAGGTCAGGGTTTTAATGAGCCGATTGGACGCCATGACGCAACCGCGCATGCAGAGATTATCGCGTTAAGGGATGCCTGCAGGCGTTTAAACAATTATCGCTTGCCGCTTCAGACAACGTTATATGTGACTTTAGAACCGTGCACTATGTGTATTGGCGCGCTGATTCATGCTCGCGTCGATAGGCTTATCTATGCAGCAAGCGAGCCGAGGGCTGGTATGGTTGGTAGTCAAATGAACTTGGCTGCCGAGTCTTTTTATAATCATCGTATTCAAGTACATAAAGGCTTGTGCCGTGAGCATAGTAGTCAAATGCTAAAGGATTTTTTTCGGCAGCGCCGGCAAGCGTCCAAACGAAAAAAAAGATAAAAAAACCGTTCAAATGATTAACAAGATATTTTCCTCACTGCTAGTGATAGGGAGTTATGTTTGCTATACTATTGCCCTATTTGCTTATGAATCTGTCTATTACCGTGCAAGCGTTTGATAGCGCAGGGAAATTCTTTGTTTACCACGACGTCAGCTTTGCCGACGATTAAGTGAGTGTTATGTCTGCTTTTATACCTGATACTAATGACAATAGTGAGACGCCGTCATTGCGCTATCCGGTTATCTGTATTGATGGTCCAAGTGGGGCAGGTAAAGGCACGGTTACGTGGCGTTTAGCGCAAACCTTGGGCTATCAGCTGCTTGATTCAGGGGCGTTATATCGCATTGTTGGTCTAAAAGCGTTTGAAGCAGGTCTGATTACAGCAGATGCCAGCCAAGCGATTGATGAGACTGCGTTATTAGAGTTGACCCAAAGCTTACAGATCGTTTTTGAGCCTAATAGCGATTCAGGGCGCGTGGATATCATTGTCAATGGCGCTAAGATTGGTGAGCAAGTACGCAATGAAACCGTTGGCGGTTATGCTTCACAAGTTGCAGTTTATCCAAAGGTGCGTCAAGCATTGCTTAAATTGCAGCAAGACATGGCAACCCAATCAGGATTGGTCGCTGATGGTCGCGACATGGGTACGGTAGTTTTCCCCGATGCCGATGTAAAGGTCTATCTGACCGCAAGCGCTACCGCTCGCGCAGAGCGCCGCGTGGCACAGCTATTAAAAGCTGGGCAGGCGGCTGATTTCGATGCGATTCTGGCAACGATTAAAGCGCGAGATGAGCGTGATGAAAACCGAGCAACGGCACCGTCAAAACCGGCTGAAGATGCACTGGTTTTAGATAGCTCAAACCTAGACGCTGACGCGGTTTATGAGTTGGTAAAAAAACATTGTCAAGATAAGGGTGTTTGTTTTAATCGTTAATAAAAACAACATTTTAAGTACTAAAAGGTTTCCTATGGCTTCCGTTTTAGTATAAAATTGTATAAATATAAGTAAGACAGTCGTTGCTAGTGAGTTCGCTGCAAAATCGCTTATTAGCAACAACTGTTTTTTTATATGACTGCATAAGATATAAAACCAGTATTCTCGTTTTATACAGTCATACATTTGATCCGTACTGTGCTGGACAGGATACGGCTATACAAAGGTAGACATAATGGAATCATTTGCTGAACTATTTGAAGCGAGCATCGAAGAAACAGGTCTTGATATCGAGCGTGGCTCGGTTATCACTGGTACTGTTGTAGCCATCGATAGCGATTGGATCACAGTAGATACTGGTCTTAAATCTGAAGGTATCGTCGCTCGTGAAGAGTTTTTAAGCGAAGAAGGCGAACTTGAAGTTGAAGTTGGCGACACAGTCGACGTCGTGGTTGAAGCGGTTGATAACGGTATGGGTCAAACCTTACTGTCACGCGAAAAAGCCAAACGCGTTGAGACTTGGAATTTCCTTGAGAAAATCTCTGATAACGATGAGATCGTTAAAGGTATTATTTCTAGCAAAGTAAAAGGCGGCTTTACCGTTGATATCGGTTCAGTTCGCGCGTTCCTACCAGGTTCATTGGTAGACGTCCGTCCGATTCGTGATACCACGCATCTAGAAGGCAAAGAGCTAGAATTTAAAGTTATCAAACTTGATCAAAAACGTAACAACGTCGTGGTAAGTCGCCGCGCTGTTATGGAAGCTGAAAACTCAGCTGAGCGTGAAGAGCTGTTGAACAAGCTTGAAGAAGGTATCGAGATCGAAGGTATCGTTAAAAACCTAACTGATTACGGTGCATTCGTTGATCTTGGTGGTATTGATGGTCTACTACACATCACTGACATGGCGTGGCGCCGTATCAAGCACCCATCTGAGGTGGTTGAAGTTGGTCAAGATCTAAAAGTTAAAGTATTGAAGTTTGACCGTGAGCGCAATCGTGTAAGCTTGGGTCTAAAACAACTTGGTACGGATCCTTGGGATAACGTTGGCGGCACTTACCCAGTAGGTAGCGTTGTTAAAGCACGCGTCACTAACCTAACTGATTATGGTTGTTTCGCTGAAATCTCAGAAGGTATCGAAGGTCTAGTACACGTATCAGAGATGGATCATACCAACAAAAACATCCACCCATCAAAAGTTGTTCAAGTGGGCGATGAAGTTGAAGTAATGATCCTTGATATCGACGAAGAGCGTCGCCGTATCAGCTTAGGTATTAAACAAACTCTTGCTAACCCATGGGATGAGTTTGATAAGAAACACGAGCGCGGTGATAAAATCACTGGTACGATCAAATCTATCACTGATTTCGGTATCTTTATCGGTCTAGACGGTGGTATCGATGGTCTTGTTCATCTGTCTGATATCTCTTGGAACGAAACTGGCGAAGAAGCTATCCGTAACTACAACAAAGGCGACACCGTTGAAGCAATGGTATTGTCTGTAGATTCAGAAGCCAACCGTATCAGCTTAGGCATCAAACAATTAAGCTCTGATCCATTTAACGAATACCTGGTCAACAATGACCGCGGTGCTATCGTTAATGGTAAAGTAAAAGAAGTAGACGCGAAAGGTGCGACTATCGAACTTGCTGACGAAGTAGAAGCTTATTTACGTGCTTCTGAGATTCAACGTGATCGCGTTGAAGATGCAACCAAGCATCTATCTGTTGGTGATGATGTTGAAGCGAAAATCATCAGTGTTGATCGCAAAACTCGTAACATCAACTTGTCAATCAAAGCAAAAGACGAAGCTGAAGAGCGTCAAGCGATTAAAGAATTGGGAAGCACTGGTACGACTGCTGCTGCCGGTTCTGATGCACAGCCAAAAACCATTGGTGACTTAATCAAAGAACAAATGCAGTAAGCGGTAGTTTGTTGATATAGTTATACTATAAAAAGAAAGCGACTCCGGTCGCTTTTTTTTGTGATTAAATTTGAGTATGGGGCAAGTTAGTAAGGTTTTATGGTAAAAAAGGAAACTCTTATTCCTATTTATGCCAATATCCGCTATCATTTGCAACATTGAGTAACGAGATATGAACGTAAAATTAAACAGTTTTTAATTGTTCAATTTACTTCATTATTATCTTATCCATTAATCAATAAGGTCCATGTGATAATGCAGCAAGCAATTAACAAGTCCGAATTTATTAGTAATCTGAGTGCGAATTGTGACAACATGACAGATACTGTCGTCGATGATGCAGTACGCGAAATATTAAATTTGATGACCGATACCTTAGCCAATGATGGTCGAGTAGAGGTGCGGGGCTTTGGTAGTTTTTGTCTTCATCATCGCCGTGCCCGTATGGGACGCAATCCTAAAACAGGCGAAAGCGTACCCGTACCTGCAAAAGCCATTCCACACTTTAAGCCGGGCAAAGCGCTACGTGAAGCTGTCAATGCCAAGGTAGCAAACGGTTAGGTAAGCAGAGCCGTCAGAATGTCGCGTTCTTTGTTAAACGGTTCATACGATTCAACATAAAAGGATATCTCTGATGCGTATTTTACTGCTGGTATTACTGTTTCTAAGCTTCGCTTATTCGCTCGGTTTGGTATTGGCCAATAATACCGAAGTTGGGGTGAACCTACTTTTTTCCCAAGCACCAACGATGAATTTGGGCTTATTACTGATTCTGTGCTTAATACTCGGCATTGTGATTGGCATGTTACTCGCGCTGCTTATCTTCCGTGTGCTACAAAATAAGTGGGAAATCTCACGGCTACAAAAGCTAAATACCAATTTGCAAGAGCAGGTGACGCAGGCCAATATCGTCATTGACCGTCAGGCAAACGCACCATCGGTACAAGAAGCGGTTTATGGTGCGACAGCGACCAATGTACAAGACGGCAGCATTAGCGATGTAGACGATGGTGCTACTTTAACCAAGCAAAAGCGTGAGCATTGAGTGCTAGGCCAGCATTCTTATATTGAGACGTTTATATAATCATTTAATAATAATCATTTAATAAACTGATATAACGTGGCACAACTATGAATAACACCATCCATTCTCCAGTCGTCGTTGCACTGGATAATATGACTAAAAATGCCTCTTTAGCGCTAGCTGACCAATTAGACCCAGCGTTATGTCGCTTAAAAGTAGGCAAAGAGCTGTTTACCCGCTGTGGTCCTGACATTGTTAAAGCGCTACATCAGCGTGATTTTGACGTGTTTTTGGACTTAAAATTTCACGACATTCCTAATACCACCGCCCAAGCGGTACTCGCAGCAGCCGAGCTTGGTGTATGGATGGTCAATGTGCATGCAAGCGCGGGCCTTGAGGCCATGTCGTTAGCCAAGCAGCGCTTGTCAGACGGTAATTTTGAAACCCTGCTAATAGCTGTTACTGTGCTGACTTCTATGGACAATCAGGCACTGACGCAAACCGGTATCACTGATGGTCTAGATGCCCAAGTGAGCCGTTTGGCACAACTGACTAAGCAAGCGGGTCTTGATGGGGTAGTATGCTCAGCACAAGAAGCAAAAACACTTAAAGCGTTATGTGGGCAAGATTTTAAGCTTGTCACTCCGGGCATTCGCTTGCCAGACGACAATGCTGATGATCAAAAACGTATCTGTACACCGAAGCAAGCATTAGCAGATGGTTCTGATTATTTGGTGATTGGTCGCTCAATCACCCAAGCAGTAGATCCTTTGGCCAAATTACAATTGATATTGAATGGTATCTAGCGCTATAGATCGACCGTATAATAAAAAAAGACAGCCTAATCCGCTGTCTTTTTTACTTTTTGCTCGTTAACGAAAAGCTGCTACACTGGTTAAATTCACGCTAATCGTAAGCTGAGGAAAAAGCTAACGTTTGCAAATAGTCTGATTGGATAATAGTAAAACCTATGAAATTACAGATTTTAAGTGACTTACATATTGACAGTTATGCGCGGCAATCGTATCCACTAGGGCGCATCCCTAAAACGGATGCAGACGTGCTGCTCGTAGCGGGAGATACTGCCAATAGCGATGATGGTATGCCATGGCTACAAGAGCAGGCAGCGCATTTGCAAGTACCTTTGATTACTATCGCGGGCAATCATGAATACTTCGGCGAAGATGTACTGCATTTTGATAAAAAGCTAGCCACTTGGGATAATTATGATAGTGAATTAGAGCAGGGCGTGCGCTTTTTACAGTGTCAGTATATTGATATTGGTGAAGTGCGGATTCTGGGTTGTACGTTATGGACGGACTATCAATATCAAGCTGATGTCGATACGATGGCAGCAGCTAGGCGTTTTATGCGCGATTATAAGCAAATTTATGCGGGTGGCGAGCTGTTCTCTCCTGAAGTATCGATACAAATCCATACTGCGCATCGTCAGTGGCTACAGCAAGCGCTGATAACGGCGCAAGCATTGGGTAAAAAAACGGTGGTCATGAGTCATCATAGTATTAGCCCATTATCGGTGTCTGAAAAATTTGGCAACCTACCGAGTAATGCCGCCTTTGTCAGTGATTTATCGAGCTGGATGCATGAGGACTGGGCACCTGTGCTATGGGTACATGGCCATACTCATGAAGCCTTTGATTATCAAATTAATAAAACGCGGGTGATAGTCAATCCGCGTGCTTATCCTAATGAGGTAAGCAGTACCGAATTGGCGTTTGTTTGGAACAAAGTGGTGGATATTGGCTAAATCCTGTTAACCAAGCGCTTATATCGATATGTAGCGGAATAAGCTATAGTGCAACAGACCTTATATTTTGTTCATTCTCATCAATAAATCTGCTACGCTTACTACCATGAGTAAATTGCCTAATAATATCCCATCGGAACGATCGACACCGCCTGAAAAGCCTACGAACCTCAGGCCAAGCGTACCTGCACCTTCTCACTTACCTGACAGTATGATGTCTTCGGTAGGTTTGTTGCCGGTAGATAAAAGACTGATTTTATTTACCAGACATTCTTTACGTGAGCGCTCTGATGGTAATGGGTTTGCCAGTTACCAACTACCATTAACGCCAAAAGGTCGCGTGTTGGCAAAGTCTTGGGGGCGCTGGCTAGCAGAACATCTGCCGTATTCGCTCGATGTTGATAGTATCTCAAGTCCGATTGGTCGCTGTATTGATACCGCGCAGCTGATGCAAGAAGGTGCGGGACTACGACGCGATATTGCCCATCAATCGCTACTGGTTGAACCTGGTAGTCTGGTGACCGAACCTGAGATTGCCAACCCGGTTTTTAAAGAAATTGGCGTGCTAAACTTTATCAATCGCTTCTTGCAAGGCAATCTTGAAGGCACGAAAAACGCTTATCAAGGCGGACTTGATCTTTTATCGCTTTTTTATCAGAATCAGCCGCAACATGGGCATTTAATGCTCGCCGTCAGTCATGATACGTTACTATCAGCGTTTTTGGCAGTGATGCTAGACGTGGTTGAGATTGATTGGAATGATTGGCCAAAGATGATGGAAGGGGTATTTTTGTGGTTTGATGATAAGCCTTTTGAGCAAGCCAATGCCTATTTCGTTTGGCGCGGGCAAGTATATATTCGTCCAATCAGCGATTTATTACAGGGCTACCGTGCCGCTGGTTTTCATCCAAGCAAATTACTATTGCCACCAGAAGTAAAATGGACATAGACCTTATTCTTTAAGCATTTAATTAAGCCGCTAATGTTTTCAAATGCCAGCTTTTAACTATTAAATAGGCATAAAAAAACCCTGCCCCAGTATGAAAACCAGTAGCAAGGTTTTGGTCATCACACCCTCAAGTGCGATGCGGTCTAAACGCAACCAAACTTAAGCTTGTAAGCCTTTGATGGTTTTGTTTAGGCGGCTCTTACGACGAGCAGCTTTATTCTTATGAATAATACCTTTGTCAGCCATACGATCAAGAACCGGTACCGCTTTTTTGTAAGCTTCGGTAGCCGCGTCATAATCTTTAGCAGCGATAGCCGCATCAACACGTTTTAGATAAGTACGAACCATAGAGCGTTGTGACGCAGAGTTCTGACGACGTTTGGTGTTTTGACGGGCGCGTTTACGAGCTTGTGCAGTATTAGCCACGCGTATCTCCTTGATAAAGACAGATAAAAATATGAATGTTGATTGCAATAATAATGGGTTTAACAATCATCGGTGACGAGCAGCCTCTCGCCAAACATGATGTCGATGTCTATTATGAGGGCACTTATCTGTTATTAAAGTACCTAATAGTAATAGAGCATCGCTCGCGCCAGAACTGTTTGGAATAATTAAACAGCGTTGACGTGTAAAGCCGGTTATCTTAGCAAATTATTGCGCTTAGAACAATATATTTGATGATTAATGCTAAAAGAAGTTATGCTAGCCGATCTTAAAGGTTTAATTAAAGGGTTTATCGCGCTAACAAATGAATTATCTAACAAAAGTTCGACTTAAAAGTCTGAATTATTCCCATAAACCTAGACGTTGATAAAATCTCTTACAATAAATTGTGTAGAATAGCGCTAGCGAGTTGTTAATTTAGGTATGATACCAAAGCAAATAATTTCTACAAGACATCATTTTTAGCATTATAATCACCCCAACATGATACAAATGGATAGGCTATGCAGCGAAAAGCAATTGTAATTGGCGCAACAGGACTGGTCGGACAGCATCTTGTTAAGCAGCTTAGTGAGCTTTATGACACGTTGATTGTAATTGCACGGCGGCCGCCTCGCTACATCAATGCCAGCATGCGCTTTTTTCAGGTTAGTGATTTTGATAACTTGGCTGAAATATTTGCCAGTGTCGGCGTAGATAGTAAGACCGATGCCTTTAGCTGCCTTGGTACCACCAAAAAACAAGCAGGTAGTGACGAAGCGTTTCGAAAAGTTGACCACGACTATAATGTCAATTTTGCCACATTGTGCCGTGTGAAAGGCGTGGAAAACTTCTTTTTATTGTCCTCAATGAATGCCGATATCGACAGCCGTTTTTTATACAATCGGGTCAAAGCGGAAACAGAGCAGTCTATTATGGCGCTAGGTTTTACCCAGTTGGTGATTTTTCGGCCATCGTTATTACTTGGCAAGCATAAAGGCCGTCCGCTTGAAAGCTTTGGTCAAAAAGCATTTAAACTGATCTCGCCAATCGTCCCCGAGTCATTATCCTTGCATCCTATTTCTGCCAAGCGCGTTGCCAGTGCGATGGCGATGAGTGCGCATGAGGTATATCAGCGTAATAAATATCGTAGTGAGCCTACCATTACAGACACGGAAATTATCGAAAATAAACAGCTACTAGCAATGACCAAAGTCAAAAAATAGCCTAAGCATAAATTGATAAAAACTCAGATTTCATGATAGATAATTCAACTATTTAACTTAACAAGGAGCGTCACGATGTCAGATACAGCAGAAACAACCACGATGAATAAAGACAACTTTGTCACTTGTGATTTATTAGATGCCAATCCTGAGTCGCAAGTATGCCTGCCCAATATCGAAGGCAAATCATTTTATAGCTTTGGCGGTAAAGACAGATTTTGCGGTGAAATCGTGACAGTAAAATGCTTTGAAGATAATAGCCGCGTAAAATCTTTATTGAACAGCGATGGCAAAGATAAAGACGGCAATGGCAAAGTCTTGGTCGTTGACGGTGGCGGTTCAATGCGCTGCGCGTTGCTCGGCGATATGATTGCGCAATCAGCGATTGATAATGGCTGGGCAGGGGTGGTGGTATATGGCTGCGTGCGTGATGTAGATGATATGGCGCAAATGGATATCGGCGTCATGGCGCTTGGCTGCATCCCGCGCAAATCAAATCGCCGCGATGAAGGTCAAACCGATATTGAAATCCGCTTTGGTGATTTAACGTTAAACTCAGGTATGTTTGTTTACGCCGATAATAACGGCATTATCGCGAGCGAAAAACCATTAATTTAAAAACAGCTTATACTTTAACAGTAGCTTTATGGTTATAACTCTAAAACCTCAGCTTAATCGTTGAGGTTTTTTTATTTAAGTAGCTTGTCGTTATAGATGAATATGCGTTTTTTCAATTGTTTATAGTGAGTGAAAAGTAATATCGATACATCACGCACTGCTGATATCCATTTTTCTTGCTTGCTGTGCCTGCGCAGACAGAGGCTACAAAAAATTGATATCAGCAGTACCGTAGCGTTTTTAGGATATTTTAACTATAGTTTTTGGTTTTTTCATAACAAGGCTAAGTGACAAACCGTTACGGCATAAATTTTGGTAATTGCGCAAATATTCGTATAATAGCTTTCTGACTCTTAACGTTGACCCTATTCTTTATGTCTATCACTGCTTTGACCGACGCCTTTGACCCTATTAACCAGCAGTTATTTCCTATCCAGAATGCCGAGCGGCGTTGGCTGGCGCCTGTGCATGGAGCAGTCAGTAGCTTGTGGCTCGCAAGTCTGGTACAAACGCCGCTATGGGATGTGGCTGACCGTCTAAAGGTTGTGGTGACGCGTGACCAAAATCAGCTTAACCAGATAGAGACGGAGTTGGCATTTTGCGGCGTCGATGCTTATGTGTTCCCTGATTGGGAAACGCTGACCTATGATGAGCTGTCTCCGCATCAAGATATCGTCAGCGAACGTATTAATCTGTTAACGGATATGCCAACGTCAGGGGTGTTGTTAATATCGGTACAGGCATTGATGCACCGTGTTGCACCGCCAAGCTGGCTGATAGGGCAGCATTTTGATTTGAGTGTCGGTGATCGATTCGATATCAATACTCAGCGCGAACTATTGGCAAAGGCGGGTTACCGCGCGGTTGAGAACGTCTTTGAGCCGGGCGAATTTGCCGTACGTGGTAGTATCATTGATATCTTTGCCATGGGTCAGCCATTTCCGCTACGCCTAGACTTATTCGATGATGAAATTGAAACCATTCGCTTTTTTAATCCGCAGACCCAGCGCACATTGACCGTTGATGACCTCAAAACCATGATAAGCGGCAACGATAGCAGTATGGGCAAAGAATCGCTATCGCTGCTGCATAAACTGCCAGATATCTCAAAGCCCATTAAGCAATTTCAAATACTACCCGCTAAAGAGTTTCCGCTCGATGAAGGGCGGGAGACGTTCCGCACCAACTTTGCTGCTATGTTCCCCAATGCCAGTAGCCGCAAATCTGAGCTGCATAAAGATGTCATGGCAGGTATTGCCAGTAGCGGACTTGAGTATTATCAGCCACTGTTTTTTGATTTAAAGGATTGGATGGCAGAAAGTAATTTGTTTTCCTATTTGCCAAGCGATGCGCTGTTTATAACAGATGAGCTGATTAACGAAAAGCAGGCAGATTATTGGTCACAAATTCAGCGCCGTTATGAAGAGCGCCGTCACGATATTGACAAGCCCATCGTTGCGCCTGAATTGTTGTATCTACTATCAAATAGTCTAAACGAGCACCTTAATCATTATCCGCGGGTGATACTGAGTGCGCGCAATGAGCTTGCGACCATGACTGATGTTGCTGCGATTGATAGCATTGATAACGATGACGCAACCTTAGCATCTGAGCAACTATCGCTGACGCCAAAAAAACAGGGGCTAGTGACGTTAAGCGCGCAAGAACCGCCACAACTACCAGTCAATCATCAAAAAGCCGAACCTCTTAGCGAACTGTTAGCGTTTTTAGCGCTACAAGCGCAAACAGCAACACCTGTATTAATTGTGGCAGAAACGGCGGGTCGGCGTGAAATTCTGATTGAACTGTTTAAAGGCAAAATAGATGTCAAAGCTTACGATAGCTTTGAGGCATTTTTAGCAGCGGACAAATCGAAGAATAATAGTAATAAGTTACCGCAAGTCGGATTGACCATTGCGCCTATTGAACGCGGCGTTTACGTCCCTGAGCGCTTGGTGGTGATTAGTGAGACGCAATTATTTGGCCGGCAAGTGCTGCAAACGCGTCGTCGCCGGCAAAGTGGGGTATCAGAAGAGTTCTTGGTTAAAAGCGTCACCGAAATCACCGAAGGCAGTCCAGTGGTGCATATCGAGCATGGTATTGGGCGTTACAATGGCCTGATTACGCTCGATGTTGGTGACGGCGAGCAAGAGTTTATTCACTTAAAGTACGCTGATGACGCCAGTATCTATGTACCGGTTGCCAATTTACAAATGATTAACCGTTATAGTGGCGGAGATCCAGCGCTTGCGCCATTACATAAAATTGGCAGCGGTAAATGGGATAAAGCCAAGCAAAAAGCGCTCGAGCAAATCCATGACGTGGCGGCCGAGCTGCTTAATATGCAAGCACGGCGCGAAGCGAAAGTCGGTATTCATTTTAAAATTGACCCATCGCAATATGAACTATTCGCCAGTCAATTTGCCTTTGAAGAAACGCCTGATCAAGCCAATGCCATTCATGCGGTGATGGAAGACATGCGACAGAATCAGCCAATGGATCGTCTTATTTGCGGCGATGTTGGTTTTGGTAAAACAGAAGTCGCTATGCGTGCGGCGTTCATTGCGGTCAGCGCAGGCTATCAAGTGGCGGTGTTGGTGCCGACAACCTTGCTCGCCGGTCAGCATGAAGACAATTTCCGTGACCGTTTCGCTGATTGGCCGGTACGTATCGAAACCTTGTCACGCTTTGGTGGTAAAAAGCATCAAGATACCGTGTTAACAGACCTCGCAGCGGGCAAGGTCGATATTGTTATCGGTACGCATAAACTTCTGCAACCTGATGTAAAGTTCTCTAATCTGGGTTTAATGATTGTCGATGAAGAACATCGTTTTGGTGTACGCCATAAAGAACGTATCAAGGCGATTCAGACCGACGTCGATAGTATGTCGATGACCGCGACGCCAATCCCTAGAACGCTTAATATGGCGCTCTCAGGGATGCGTGATATGTCGATTATTGCTACCCCGCCTGCACGTCGTCTGGCGATTAAAACCTTTGTTATGCAAAAGACCGATGCCTTATTAAAAGAAGCCATCTTGCGTGAGCTACTACGCGGCGGACAGGTTTATCTATTGCATAATGATGTCGCCAGTATTGAGCGTATGGCCGAGACCGTCCGTGAACTGGTGCCTGAAGCTCGAGTAGGGGTCGCGCATGGGCAAATGCAAGAGCGCCAACTTGAGCAAGTGATGCAGCAGTTTTATCATAAAAAGTTTAACGTGCTCATATGCTCGACCATTATCGAAACCGGTATTGATGTGCCCAATGCCAATACCATTATCATTGAGCGCGCCGATAAATTTGGCTTGGCGCAATTGCATCAGCTGCGTGGTCGCGTTGGTCGTAGTCATCATCAAGCCTATTGCTACTTGCTAGTGCCTTCTATCAAAGGTCTTAAAGGCGATGCTAAGCGCCGTCTGCACGCGATTGAGCGCGCCAATACCTTGGGCGCAGGTTTTATGCTGGCAAGCGAAGATTTAGAGATTCGCGGCGCGGGTGAAATCCTTGGTAAGCAGCAAAGCGGTAACATGCAAGCGATTGGCTTTAGCTTATATATGGATATGCTTGAGCGCGCAACGAAGGCGATTAAAGCCGGTAAAGAGCCGGATTTAAGTACGCCGCTGTCATTGACCAGTGAAATCAATTTGCACAGCTCGGCGCTAATACCAGAAGAATATTTGCACGATGTGCATCAGCGCTTATTGTTTTACAAACGTATTAGTAATGCTGATGATAAAGAAGCCTTGACCGATATTCGTACCGAAATGATTGACCGTTTTGGGACATTACCCGACCAGACTAAGCAATTATTTGCCGTTCATGGACTGCGTATACAAGCTGAACCGCTCAAGATTAATAAGATTGATGCCAATAGCAGCAGCCTAACACTAGAATTTGCGCCTGATACGCCGGTCGACGCCTTAGCGATTATTCAGCTGATTCAAAAAGACGGTCAGCACTATCGTATGAACGGTGCATCTGGTATACGCTATCAAGATAGCAATAAGCTGGCAACACCGCAGCAGCGTGTCAGCGTCATTCAAGACCTATTGCGCTATTTTAGCGAGCATACAGTGACAGAGTCTGCCTAGCTTTGTTTGTTTATATCGCTAAACCAAGCACATTTACGAAATCGCTTAAGTACAGCAAATGCCATACGCTAAGACAATCAGTCACGGCGCTATTTTATCGCTTGGATAACTGATAAAATAGCGGCATCTTATATTTAGCCTGCTGTTTCTTTAAGCATAATGCTTTAAGCGTATTATAGTTTAGTAAATTCAGTTCTGCTTTTTGGTATTTTAATTCCTTTTATTTGAGCGTCATAACAAGAGAACCGTCATTATGTTCCAACTTCATCATAAACTTGCAGCCGACAGTTTTTTAGTGGGTGATTTCCCATTATCAACCTGTCGTTTAATCAATGATTGTCAGTTTCCATGGTTAATATTGGTACCGCGGGTATCAGGTATCAAAGAATTGTACGAGCTATCTGAGGCAGACCAAGCGCAGTTTTTGCGTGAGTCGAGCTGGTTATCAAGCCAACTTGCTAAGACTTTCCAAGCAGATAAAATGAATGTCGCTGCCCTCGGTAATCAAGTACCGCAGCTACATTTTCATCATATCGTCCGCTATCAAAACGACATGCAATGGCCAAATCCAGTATGGGGCATTCCTGCCGTTCCTTATACCAAAGAAGTGTTGGCGCAAATGCAGCAAACGCTGATGATGGCGCTGCGTGGTCATCACCAAATGCCGTTCGATTGGCAAATGTAGTTAAGCTTTAGGTAATGGTTGATAAATGTGACTTTAGTACTTTTTATTTAAGTCGTTTTATCTAAGCCATCTTATTTAAGTAAGTATGCTCAAAGTAAAATCATAGTAAAGTGGTTTTTAAGGGCAATTGAAGGTTTGGTTGCTATAAAACATTTTACATTTGTTTGTTAATCGTTATATTAGAGAGTGGGTTGGTTAAATGGATATAGCCAACTTATGTACTCGCAGTCGTTTTCGTGGATTGATGTACATTGGTAGTTATCAATAGTTATCATTGATTAAGCGCGCATCACAGGTTGCGGGATATTTAATCTTAGACTGAGATACTTCAGTTGAAGATTTTACTCTATGTTAAGGATAACAAATGGCTACTTCCTCTATCGCACCTCCACTATTACGACCTTTTATGTTACTCATCTCTATTTGTACCACTGTATTGAACCTAACGGCATGTGAGACGGATTCAACGGAGTCTGCTTCAACACAGTCGGCATCCGTACAATCTGTGGCAGCCTTGTCCGATTTGGGGCCAACGATTAGTGAAAATGCTACTGCCGCAGCGGACAGCTCTGTCACGTTAAATCGTAGCGCTTCTGCTATGTCTATGAGAACAATGCCGACAAGTCAGTATCTCGTTGGTAGTGGTAAGGCAGATATCACCGGAGCTGCTGCCGAAACTGGCATGTTTGGTTATGCGGCGGGGTAGGTGGTACAAGGTATCAACGACCGTTTGTACTCTTATGCTTTTATTATTGGCGAAGCGGACAAAAATACGGGCAAACGCGTCGTCTATGTATCAGCAGATATGGGCGCTATGTTTACCGCGGTAAAACTTGAGGTCATTAAACGTCTAAAAGCGGATTATGGTGACTTATATAACGATGACAATGTCATGCTCACCGCCACTCACACCCATGGGGGTAACGCCGGCTACTCACATCAGCAGCTGTATCAAATTGCCAGTACCGATGACACGCTAGCAGGCTATAGTAGCCAAAACTTCAATGCTATCGTCAATGGTATTGTCACCTCAATTAAACGCGCTCACGCTACCTTGACGCCAGGGACGTTATCTTTGGCGCAAGGCGAGCTAAAGGGTGCGACAGTCAATCGCTCAGAATTTGCCTACAACAATAATAACGACGTCAAAGATTTTGATAGTAATGTCAATGAAACCATGACCCAGCTGCGTCTTAATGACGCCGATGGCACCCCAGTGGGTCTGATCAATTGGTTTGCGCTGCATCCAACGAGTTTTAGTAATAAATTTATGCACCTGAGTGCTGATAACAAAGGCTTTGCTCAGCGCGGCGCGGAAAAGATTTTTGGCGGAGCATCAGACAAGCCGTTTGTCGCAGCTTTTGCCAATGCTGATGAAGGCGATATGCTGGCGGCAGGTGGTAATGCCAATTCTAAACCGGGCTTTCAAGGTAGCGATAACGAGTGGGAAAACGTTAGACGGGATGGGCAGATGCAGCTGGATAAAGCGGTTGAGCTTTGGCATCAAGGCGTGCCGGTTGCTGGACCAGTAGACGTACGCGCGCGCTGGATTGACTTAAAGGGCTATCAGGTCGAAGGTAAATTCACCAATGGCGCCGGTAATAAAGTCTTATGTATGCCAGCTCGTGGTTACTCGTTTGCCGCTGGCGGGGAGAATGGCCCCTCGAATATACCTGGTATGTATGAGGGCATGACCCGAGAAAATTTCCGTATCAATGACGATATCAATAAAGTCGATCAATCATTTTTGGGCAGTTTAACGCGCGGCGCGTTTGGTATAGTATCAACCGTCAGCCAAGATGATTGTCAGGCGGAAAAACAAGTCTTATTGCCAACGGGAAGCTGGGGCTGGATTAATACTCAGCAGCCGGTGCAACTGATGCGTATCGGTAATATCGCTCTCGTTGCCATCCCTGCCGAGCCGACGACCATGGTTGGACGCCGGATGCGCGCTGCCGTGCTTGCTCAACTACAAGACTCGGGGGTTGATACCGTTATTATTAATGGTTTGGCGAATAACTATAGCGGCTATTTGACCACGCGCGAAGAATTTGCTACTCAGCATTACGAAGGCGCGTCTACTAAGTATGGTCCATATCAAACCGCTGCTTATATCCAAGAATACACGCGGCTGGCTGAAGCGCTGCGTGATGGTATAGAAGTCTATGACAGCGCCACACCGCCTGATCGCTCAGGCAAGTCCTTTAACGAGCGTCCAAGGGTGGTCTTCGACGATAAGCCTTTAAAACAAGCTTGGGGACAAACCCTCACTCAGCCTAAAACCAGTTATCAAAAAGGTGACATTGCTACGGCAGTATTCCGCGGTGCTCATCCCAAAAATAATCTACGTACCGAAGACAGTTTCTTAAAAGTACAGCGTCTTGACAATGGTAAATGGGTCGATTATCTGAGTGATAGTGGTTTTGATACCACTTATACGTGGCAGCGCGGAGGAACGGCGTATAGTAAAGCCATCATTGATTGGCGAATAGCTAAGGACACCCCAGCAGGTACTTATCGATTGACCCATCAAGGCGACTGGAAGAGCGGTTGGACGCATAAAATTAAGCCTTATTCAGGCGTTTCTAATAGTTTTAGTGCGCAATAATTGTTTTTATTCAGATAGTTGTTGAGTATGGGCTTATATTTATTTTTCACTTCAAAAAAGTCAGATAGATATTATCTGGCTTTTTT
The DNA here is from genome assembly GCF_002439405.1 of Psychrobacter sp. UBA6291. Taxonomy (NCBI): domain Bacteria; kingdom Pseudomonadati; phylum Pseudomonadota; class Gammaproteobacteria; order Moraxellales; family Moraxellaceae; genus Psychrobacter; species Psychrobacter sp. UBA6291. The sequence goes on from NZ_DJUD01000024.1 coordinate 27,762, forward strand.
GTCTTTGTTATGGTTATTAACTCAAGTCGTTTTTAATGCAAATAGTTTCTATTAATCATGAGCTTTACACTGCTTTTTATGGCTAATAAGCGACAAGTGGTATGCTTTTACTTACCAGTGTCCTAGGTAAGAAGGCATTAAAGCCGTATAATAGGTAGATTTCCTATCTACTTATATTATCAAATGTTTATAAAGCGTTTTACTTATTAATGTATTTACTTGTTAAGTTAAGGGCTTAGCAACCTGAATGCTTATTAACCTAAGTACTTATTAATCTAAAGACTGCGCAAAAACATATGTTGATAGAAAATCCGCTTTAATTTTCATTCAAACCTTCGACAGTTTTCCTTTAAGTGAACCTTGACCATGGCATTTTTTGAAACCACAAGCCCAAAGATTCCTGTACAGGGTGGTAGTAGTAGCAATGCCTATCGATTTGATTATCCAGAAATTTTTGTTTTAATACTAACGGTTATATTGCTCGCAATACATTACAACTTTAGTCCGACGTCGATGGCGCTCGCTGTCGTGGTTTGTCTGCCGAGTTTGCTGATTTTAATCTATAACTATCGCTGGCCAGCCAGTTTTTGGACGTCTAACATTGTTATTATTTTATCTTCAGCGGTCATAGGTTCGATACAGTTTTGTGCAGTGATTTCGCTCAGTCTAGCAGCGCTCATCGGTATGCGAATTATTCTTAGTAGCCCTGAAAACCATCTTAAACTTCTCGCTGCATCAGTAGTGACGGTCATTGTCTTTTATTACGTCAGTGTGACTTTAAATAGTACTGAGATGGACTGTCACGACAGCTTTGTTACCCCTGCGGTGTTATTGGCCAGTATGATTGTGATACTGTGCCATTTTCGCCATGTTTATCGTGATTATGTAGATTATGAAGCGCGAGCGCGGCAAGCGGCTGGACGTTTAAATACCATGGTTTCTGTCATTAATAAACTGACGCGCTTTGTACCGCCGCAAGTTTGGGAACCAATCGTTAAATCTGACAGTCCCGTTAGCGTCGAAAATAAACGTGCCAAGCTGACGATGATGTTTTCAGATATTGTCGGCTTTACAGAATTGTCCGATAGTTTGAGCGCTGACAATTTGGCGGACATTCTAAATACCTATATGCACTGTATGACGTTAATCGCCAATAAGCACGGCGCGGTGTTGGATAAGTTTATCGGCGATGGGATGGTGTGCTTTTTTGGCGAGCCGAACAGTCGAGGGCCGCGCCAAGATGCGCTCGATTGTGTGGCAATGGCGATAGATATGCGCCGTGAAATGCGCACTTTACGGCAAAAATGGCGGCTGCTCGGTTTCGAGGGTTTGTATATCCGTATTGGTATTGCCACTGGCTACTGTCACGTCGGCAATTTTGGCAGTAATAACCGCTTGAGCTATACGCTGATTGGGAAAGAGGCCAACCTTGCATCAAGGCTTGAGGCAGTCGCGGGTAAAGGCCAGATATTTATTAGCGAAAGTACCCATGACTATATTTCGCATGATTATGACTGTGAATATGTCGGTGCTTTTCAGCTCAAAGGTTTTGATAATAAGGTAAGCGCGTGGCAAGTACGCGACCCCGATGAAAATAAAGGTCAGTTGTCAAAATGGGTGGATCATACGCTACCTGGTTTTAATTTGCATTTGAACTTTAAAGACATGCAAAATAATGACTATCAAGATATCAGAAATCGCTTGAATCTAGCCCTTGCCCGTATCGAGCAAGAAGAGCAAGCAGCGCTGCTTGAGATAGTAGCAGAAAGTAAGCAGGAAAATATCAGTCATAATTAGGTACAGATTGATTGCGACTTGAAAGTATTTATAAAAATAAAAAATCCAGTTATTCACCATAACTGGATTTTTTAGTTTCATTTCATGCTTCAGCTTTATTATTTAATGATTTTCTTTCGCATGGTTTAAGGTGTATTTAGGAATCTCAATCGTTAAATCGTCATCTTCAAGCATCACTTGGCACGATAGGCGTGAATCAGGCTCTAGACCCCACGCGCGGTCCAATAAATCCGCTTCGATATCGTCCATCTCCTCCAAGGTGTTAAAGCCTTTACGCACCACGACATGACAAGTGGTACAGGCTTTTGACATCTCGCAAGCATGTTCAATCTTGATGCCTTTTTCAAGTAACGCTTTACATAAGTTTTTGCCCGATTCTAGCTCGACTTCGGTGCCTTCTGGGCAGATTTCATGATGAGGTAATATTGTAATTTTTGGCATAAGTTATTCGTCCGCTGCTAATCAATTAAAAATAAAAAAAGGGTCAATCTAGTAAGGTCGTTAAATAAGTGTCTTAAGCGCCTATCATATGACTGATACATAAATGCTATCTACTATCTACTACCAATCTTGCGCACTGGTACCCGACATACTTGCTTTGACGCTTTGATTCATAATACGCGCGGCAAAAGCATCACTGTGTGGCTTTAATTTGCCTTGCGCGCTTTCTATAACGGTTAAGTCGTCGGTGCTAAGCGCGGTTTGCAAGGCTTGCATGCTCTCGGTCAATGACTGCTGCTCTTCAGGTGAGATTAACGCCGCAAACTCGTTAAGCGCCGACTGTAGCGCCAATAATTCACGTTCCGCTTCTACTTTGGTCTCAATTAGCGAGCGCGCATTCTTGTCTTCTTCCGCATACTTAAAGCCTGCGATTAATAATTGCTCTTTTTGCTCATCAGACAGACCATAAGATGGCACAATCTCAATTTTACTTTCAGTCTTGGTCGTTGTTTCTTGCGCACTGACGGTCAGCTGACCATTGGCATCAATACTAAAGGTCACTTCAATACGCGCAAAGCCCGCTTTCATCGGCGGAATACCATATAGCTCAAAGCGTCCAAGTGAGCGGCAATTATCCACTGTTTCACGCTCGCCTTGCACTACATGAATGACCATGCCGGTTTGACCATCTTGGTAAGTGGTAAAGACTTGGCGTTTTTTAACGGGAATAGGGGTGTTGCGCGGAATCAGCACTTCAACCAAGCCACCCATAGTCTCAAGACCGAGTGATAAAGGCGTCACATCGAGCAATAACAAGCTATTATCGCTGTCACCATTGACCAATTGATGCGCAGTTTGGGCAGCACCTAAAGCCACGACTTCATCGGGATTTAAGCGGCAAAGCGGTTCTTTCGCAAAGAAATCTGCCACCACCTGCTGGATAGCAGGCATACGCGTCGAGCCACCAACCAAAATGACTTCATCTAAGTCAGCGGCAGATAATTTGGCATCGCGCAGTACTTGCTCGCAGACACTTAACGTGCGGCGACTGACAGGCTCTGCAATTGTTATCAAATCGTCGCGGCGTAACACACCTCGAAAAGAGCGCTCATTGACAACAATGTCGATATCGACTTGCTCAGCATCGGTCAATGCTTGTTTATAGCTTTTTGCTTGCTGAGCGAGTATGGATTTGTCGTGCAGGCTCACGTCTTTAGGGTCAATATTTAATTGCTTAATCAGCCAATTGGTCAGTAAGCGGTCGATATCATCACCGCCAAGCGCACTATTGCCGCCTGTTGCTAAGACTTCAAACACGCCATCGCTCAGCTTTAAAATAGACACATCAAAAGTACCACCGCCTAAATCATAGATGAGGTAGTAGTTTTCACTCTTGTCAGTGTTAGGCTGATCAAGACCGTAGGCAACGGCGGCCGCGGTAGGCTCATTTAATAAGCGTAAAACGTTAATACCAGCAGCTTGCGCCGCATCTTTGGTGGCTTGACGCTGCGCTTCATCAAAATAGGCAGGCACAGTAATCACCGCGCCTTGAATGCTATCGTCAGGTAAGGCACTTGCGGCACGTTGCTCTAGCGCGGCTAAAATACGCGCTGACACTTCGACAGGAGAGACTTCACCCTGCGCCGTCACAAAAGCTGGCATGGCATCTTTGCTGCCACTTAACTCATAGGGATGGGAGAATTTAATATCGGCTTGACTACGGCCCATAAAGCGCTTAGCCGAGACGATGGTGTTTTGTGGATCATCTGCTAAGTGGGTAAGGGCATCATAGCCGACTAAGGGCTTGCCAGTACTTGGGTAGTAGACCACCGACGGCAATAAAGTATCGGTCGTTGTATCAGCTTGCAAAACTTGCGCCTTGCCTGAGCGTACCACAGCGACCAATGAGCGCGTCGTACCAAGGTCAATTCCTAGCCCAAAACGATGTTGATGAGGTTGGGCACTTTGATTGGGTTCGGCAATTTGCAATAAAGACATAAGAAAACTCAAAGATAAAATGAATTAAGTGAAATGGTACAAATACAATATATGGGCGACTAGTATTTAAAATTTGGTGGTGTTCTAAAAAGTATGCTGGCGATAAAAGCCAATAAGAAATCTATGCGAAGTTCTCTGATTCTATAGGGCTTTCAAGACTTCAAAAATTATTCAAATTTTAATCAGCATACTTTTTGACACACCACCTAAAATTTAAGTAAGCGTTTGGATTTAACAAATCATAGTAAAAATGGTAAAGCGAGTTTAATAGTCACAATTATACGGGATAGTAGTGGTTATTTTAATCATATCCACATATAAGCTCGTTACTGGCAAAGTTAAATCGTTTACTTGGCATAGTCTTAAACGTATAAATCATCGTCATCTAAATGCTCAGCAGACGCAACTTCATCAAGCCCCGTAGTGACATCGGCATCTAATTTCACCAAGAATTTTAATTTTTGCGTGGCATCAATCGCCGTTTGCCAATCTTGGCTCTGATAAGCACTATCAAAACGCTCAGATTGCTTATTTAGACGCTCGGTAATCTGCGGATGTAGTTGCTTCAGCGCGGCAAGCTCTTTGCCTTCAATCGCATCATCCAAATCCATACGCATTTGCATCGCATCTTCTAAGAAGTCCAGATCGGCAATCGAATGCTCTAAGTTCTGCGCCTGCCCAGCGATATCCAACAAGTAGCTGGCACGACTGTCAGGGGCGCTTAACGTTTGATAAGCTTGGTTAATCAACGCTGAGGCTTGCTCTGATTGCTGCTTAGCTTGTGCGCTATCCGCTGCATTTTTGCTATCAGCGACAAGATTGTCCGGATGATAGCGTTTTTGTAGAAGACGCAGCTGTTGGTCAAGGCGCTCTTGATCGACCGCAAACTGTACAGGTTGTTCAAATAGGGCAAAGAAGTTATTAAACTGTGCGTCTGGCGTGATGTCTGTCATAGCGTCTGCCTTTGTTTTTATTTATTCTTGTGAAGACTTGCTTTTACTTATGCGCTGTTTTGTTTACTGTCTGTTTTAAATACTGGTCTTTTAAAGTTCAGTACTTACTCAGTATCTAAGCGCTAACTCAGGTTTTAGGTGCTAAGCGCTCGTATATCAATCGTTTAGCGCGCTCTGGTTTAGAGCTTTAGACGGTAAACGATTCACCGCAGCCACATTCACCTTTTTGATTGGGATTGGTGAATTTAAAGCCTTCATTGAGACCTTCTTTTTCATAATCCATTACTAAGCCATCTAAATAAACCAAGCTTTTAGGATCAATAAAAATATTGACGCCACGGCTTTCATAACGGGTGTCGTTTTCGTCAGGCGTGTCAACAAACTCTAGCACGTAAGCCAAGCCTGAGCAGCCCGCTGTACGAATGCCTACTCGAATGCCTTCACCTTTACCGCGATTGTCCAAAAAGTCTTGAACATGCTGAGCGGCGCGTTCTGTCATTTCAATCATGCCAACTCCCATTGACTATCAATAATTGAGATAATAATTGCGGCAAAAGCGTTTTTATCAACACCACTGCCAATAAAGCGTTAAAAATAAATAAAAGGTGACAATTACATGAGCGTTATTGTCACCTTAGGGGCGTTAGTAGCTTCTAACGTCGTATTACTCATGTTTGTTTTCAAATTCGCTACTTGCGCCTATTATATAAATAAGCGCAAGGCTTTATATAAATTTAGCTGGTTGCTTCTTCTGTTACTGCCGCAGCTGTACCATGCTTACCTTTATAGTCGCTAATGGCGGCTTTAATGGCGTCTTCTGCAAGGACTGAGCAATGCACTTTTACCGGTGGTAATGCCAATTCTTCAGCGATATCCATATTTTTGATCTCGCCAGCTTGGTCCAAGCTTTTGCCTTTTAGCCACTCGGTGACAAGCGAGCTTGAAGCAATCGCCGAACCGCAGCCATAGGTTTTAAAGCGTGCATCTTCGATGATACCGTTGTCATCGACTTGGATTTGTAGGCGCATTACATCGCCACAGGCTGGGGCGCCAACCATACCCGTACCAACGTTTTTGGCATTTTTGTCAAGATTGCCGACGTTGCGTGGATTTTCGTAATGATCAATAACTTGGTCACTATAGGCCATGGGGTTTTCTCCTAGTTAGATGATGAGTAGCCACTTAAATGTTAAGCTATATAAGTAACTTTCCAAATAACTCACTTATTAAGTTTAAATGTCTGTCTACTCATCGATAATTGGGGTCAAACACATATTATAAAAATGCTATTTATAATTGTCTGATGAATTATTTGGTTTAATGCTTATACCTGATAACCATTAAACCTTTTTACTATTAAAATTTATGGATAAATATTAATGCTCAGACCATTCTACCGAGTCTAAATCAACGCCTTCTTGGTACATATCCCAAAGTGGCGATAGCGCGCGTAATTTGTCTACCGCTTCATGCATCTGTTTTACCACGGTATCGATATCTTCTTCGGTGGTATAACGACCAAAGCTAAAGCGGATTGAACTATGTGCCAACTCATCTGGGCGACCGATGGCGCGCAATACATACGATGGCTCAAGCGTCGCTGAAGTACAGGCTGAACCTGATGAAACCGCCAAGTCTTTTAGCGACATCATCAGTGACTCGCCTTCAACAAAGTTAAAGCTGATGTTAATGATGTTAGGCACGCTGTTTTCTAAATCACCGTTTAGGTAAATCTCTTCGATATCTTGTAGACCGTCCCACAGCTTTTGGCGCAGCTTTGCCACGTGAGCATGGTCTTCTGCATAACGCTCATTGGCCAATGCAAATGCCGCACCTAGCCCAACAATTTGGTGCGTCGGCAAGGTACCTGAACGCATACCGCGCTCGTGGCCACCGCCATGCTGCTCAGCTTTTAGGCGAATACGAGGTTTACGGCGAACAAATAGCGCACCAATACCTTTAGGGCCATACGCTTTATGACCTGAAAAACTCATCAAGTCAATTTTCATCTCTTCAAGATTGACAGGTATTTTACCCACAGACTGCGCACCATCGACATGGAATACAACGCCTGCTTTGCGAGTGATCTCACCAATCGCGGCAACATCGGTAATGGTACCAAGCTCATTATTGACCATCATCAGTGATACTAAAATCGTATCATCACGTAGTGCTTCTTGTACTTGCTCTGGCAAAATCAAGCCCGTACCAGCTTGTGGCTCAAGGTAAGTAATCTCAAAACCTTCTTGCTCAAGCTCACGGCAAGTATCTAAAACCGCTTTGTGCTCAATTTTACTGGTAATGATGTGCTTGCCGCGCGACTGATAAAAATGTGCCGCGCCTTTAATAGCTAAGTTATCTGATTCTGTCGCGCCCGAGGTAAAGACGATTTCGCGTGGATCCGCATGAATCACTTCAGCGACTTGCTGACGAGCCGTTTCTACCGCTTCTTCTGCTTGCCAGCCATAGCCATGTGAGCGTGATGCTGGGTTACCAAAGATGCCGTCTACCGTCAGATATTCGCTCATTTTAGCAGCGACTGACTTAGCAACTGGCGTTGTGGCGGCATAATCTAAGTATATAAGGTTGTTATGTTGGCTCATGCTGGGTTTGCCTCGCTGGTCGATAGAGTAATAGTGTTGATGTCTTTTGTGGACATATCTTTTGTAGCAATGTCGTTTGGAAACGTGAGGTGCTGACGGTCTGAGACTGACTGCACATGTTCCATGTCTAATAATTGCGCTAATGTTATATTTTTCAAGTATTGTTCGACATGATTTGATAAAGCGCACCATAAATCATGCGTTAGGCACATTGTACCACTTTGACAATCACCGCGTCCGCCGCACTGCATCGCATCGACAGATTCATCGACGGCAGAAATGATGCTCATCACATCAATCTGATCAAGCGGCTTGGCTAAATGATAACCCCCTGCTGCACCGCGGATACTGGTGACCAAACCGCGCTTACGAAGCTTGGAAAATAACTGTTCAAGATAAGAGATAGATATCGATTGCCGCTTAGCAATGTCAGATAAAGAGACGGCGCTGTCTTGTTGGCTGGTTTGCAAAGCCAAATCAAGTAAAGCGGTCACGGCGTATCTGCCTCGAGTAGTCAAACGCATATGTTATCTCCAATCCTTTTTATAAAAAGTTTATTTAACAACGAACTTAGTCTTGTCGTATTCCAAAAGTGCATGGTTATCAATAGGTTCTTTATAGATTTATAATCGACTTATTGCTAAAGGCTAGTTAGTAGCTAGCCGTACTTGCACTTCTATTTAGGAAAATCATCTATCGACTAAGTGGTGTCTTGTCGCTATTAAACAGCAGATGGTTTACCCGATGTGTGCAACGATAGGGTAATTATACTCAATCCCGAGTAATTTAGTCAAGATTAAAGTGTGGTTGAATGGTGAGTGCGACTTATTCCTATCATTGATAAAAACAATGATAGGAAATATTAAGGCTTAAAAGAGAATAAATACGCGAACGCGCAGGATATGAATTACAGAAGGGATGCAAGAGCGCTTAACAAGCCTACATCCTATTAAACGCGATACAAGGTTAGAAAAATAACTTTAAAAACACGTTATCACTGCAGTTAGTAAGGCATTAGGTCATGATAAATAAAGCAATAATGGCAGCGATAGCGATAACCGCAAAAATAATTGCGGTAATGATAAAGGTCTTCTGCTTACTTTGTAGTTCTTTGACCGTGGTTTCAAGCTCACGGTTTTTAATGGTCAAGGTGTTGATTTGAGTTTGCTGCTCCTTAATACGCAGCTTATAACTCTCCTTTTTTTCTGCCATTTCGGCTTCGGTAGGTTTGGTCTTACCTTTGCCGCCCTTAATCTTTTTAATCAGCCCTTGAATCAGACTACCAAAACCAAGCTGCATAATAAACTGCTTCACCAGCTGTACTTGCATCGCCTCGCCGCGCATTTGCAGCTTTTCAGTCGACTCAGTATCGTGGGTAATGATGGCATTAAGCACTTGAATGCTATAAGCGTTGATAATAACGTCAGGCTCACTACGGCCGATAGGCAATCTATCGTCTAATAACACCCCTTTGGTAGTAAATGTGGCGAAAACCTCTACATGAGGCAAGTATAACCTAAGCGCGACGACCGTCTCTTGCTTGGCGAGTGGATAAGCAGCTTTACGGAGTTCTGGGTCTAAACGTAACAACAGGGTCAGCGCCGACTCGATAAACACCAATATGATATTAAGAAAAGAGTGAGACAACGTAGAACGCTTCATGTAAATAATCCGTTTTTATTGTTTAAGTTAAAGATAAAAGGACAAACAAAGGTCAAAATCAACCCAAAATGTACAATGCAATCGCGCTTATAGTAACGCCTTTAGTATAAAAAGTAACGCACGTTTCTGTCAGTTGGTCAGTCACTACCTTATAATTTGCTCATCTATAAAGACACCAAAATTTATGACTGGTAATGCATTAGTCGGGCTTGGCAGCCGTTTTTCGATCCAAGTTTATGCTTTAGTTTTTAATTTTGCTTGTTAGTATAAAAACTGAGTTTAAGCACCTGCGTCAAATTTGAGTATTTAGGCTATCAAGGCAAAATGCATAAGAGAGCCAATACAAAGATAGCTGCTTTGATGATAGGTGCTTTATTTCGTTAAATCCTATAAGCTAAAGTAGCGATTTAATAGAAAATTTGCAGCAGTTTTAAGTAACATTGAGTGTCAAATACGTAGTAGAGTGCACAAAAATATGTAAAATCGCTTGCGCTCCTTATGCTGCCTTGATATAAAGGCGTTAACAAAGCGAAACCTGTTTATGCGTGAGGCCAGTGGTTTTTATTGCTTAAGTACTCTGAGAGCGATACAATACTTGGCGTGAGCGTTTTTTACCCCCTAAAACTTGAAGGAAATTTTATGAATAAGTCAGAATTAATTGATAGCATCGCCGAAAAAAGTGGTCTAAATAAAACTCAAGCTGGCGAAGCTTTGAATGCAGTAATGGAAAGTGTTGGTGAAGCGCTAGAAGCTGGCGACAGCATCTCATTGGTTGGTTTTGGTACTTTTAGCGTAAAAGACCGTAAAGCGCGTACTGGCCGTAACCCTAAGACTGGTGAAGAGCTTAGCATTCCAGCAAGCAAAGTACCAAGCTTTAAAGCCGGTAAAAACCTAAAAGAGCGTTTAAACTAAGCCGCTTTGTTTAAGCTGTACTCTTTTTAGCTATTCTATAATAAAATAATCAAATGCTCGTTGACGACGTGATACACGAATAAAAACAGCGTTGGTTGGCAGTAAAACAATAGATAGCAACTCATGACTTAACGATTCATTAAGTCATGAGCGAATGAGCAAAAAAGCACCTAGAGATTAGGTGCTTTTTTTAGTGCTGAAATTTGTAGCATTTAGTGGCAATAGTCGCCTGAATATTTTGAGTATATATCAAAAATCACGTATCATAGGGCGCGCGATAGCGGTGTTGTATAAACAAGTATTTTTATTAAATCTTGTTATAAACTTCGTCAATCAGCCTTATTTTATAGCGATAAAATGCACACGTTCTTCTTCTTACCATTGCCTGCTTATACAGCGTTGATATTATTAATAGTATTACAATGGTCTTTCATCAATATAGGTTAATAAAGCAGAGATAACTATGGATAAATTGCGCGATTTCTTGAAAAGCTGGCCGGGTCGCATTTTATTGATTTTGTGCCTATCGCCCCTCGCTCTATTGGGTGTCGAAAGCTACTTTGGCGGCGGTGTCGATCCCAACCAAATCGCTCAAGTAGGTGACAAAAGCGTGGGACTGTCCGAGTATCAAACTGCCGTCAATAACCGCCGTACTGAGCTTTTAGACCAAGTTGATGATGCCAGTTTATTAAATGAAGACGTGCTGCACGAGCAAGTCCTAAAAGGACTGATTGATCGTACCTTGCTAGAGCAGCAGGCTGGCAAACTGGGCATGACGGTTTCTGATGACACCATCAATCGCTTATTGCGCCAAGAAGAAATCTTTAAAGATGCAGAAGGCAATTTTTCTAACGAGCAGTTTGCAAACTTTTTACGTCAGCGCAATATGACAAAAAACCAGCTGTTTGCTGAGTTTCGCAATCAGTTGAGCCTAGATCAGCTCAATGCCAGCATCGTCGGTACCGCAGTTTATCCAATGCAAGCGGTCAGTCAGTTGATTGATTTGCAGCTAGAGTCGCGCAATATTTGGCTGCATCGTTTTAAATGGCAAGATTATGCTGAGCAAGTAAAGTTGAGCAAGGGTGATATTCAAGCCTATTACGATGCTAATAAAGACAAACTTAAAAGTGCGGCCATGGTCGACTTGGCTTACTTACAACTGACTCCGCAAGCGATTGAAGTTAATGAAGTCACCCAAGAAGATTTGCAGCAGCAATATGAAGCCTATAAGCAAAGTCTTGCTGTGGTTGATGAGCGTAAAATCAGTCAAATTCTGCTAACGGGTAAAGATGCCAAAGCACGCGCGGATAAAATTAAAGCCCGCCTTGCGAAAGGTGAATCATTTGCTAAAGTTGCGAAAGCCGAGTCAGATGATCCAACAGGTGAAACAGGCGGCGATATCGGACGTTTTAACCCAGCGGTATTTGGTAATGATGCACCAGCCGTGGAAGAAGCGCTTGCAGGCTTGAGCGTTGGTGATGTCAGTGCTCCTGTAAAGACCAGCTTTGGCTATCAGATATTTACCGTGACTGAGGACAATGGTAGCAAGATACCAAGTCTAGAGAGTATGCGTGCAGAGCTAACCGCTAAAGCGAAAGAATATAAACGCCAGGAAATGTATGCCGATAAAGTCACAGCGATTAATGACTTGGCAGCAGATGGCTTTAGTATTGAAGATATCGCTCAGCAAGAAAATGTGCCATTAAAACGAATTAAAGATTATCGTAAAGAAAACAACCAATCTGCTTTGGCGCAGCCGGCGGTGATTAAGCAAGCGTTTGATGAATTTACCATTCAAGACCAAGCGGTGACTGCGGGTATTGAGGTTGGTAATGGTACGGTATGGGTACAGCCAAGTAATTATCGTCCAACCAAGACGTTGTCTTTAACAGCGGCGACGCCAAGAATCACACAGATATTGCGTCAACAAAAAGCAACGGCACTGGCATTAAAAGAAGCGAAGAAACTAGCGGCCACTATTAAAACGCCTGCTGATATTGCAAAACAGCCTGTGAAGTTGCAAGCGTTGGGCGAGATAAACCGTCAAACCACGCAATTGAGCGAAAAAGAGCGCGGCTTAGCCTTTAGTCAGCAAGCGGCAGCCAATGGCGTCGTGGCGGTAGCGAGTGAGACTGAGACGGGCGCGACGTTATTGGTCGGTGATCGCATCAAAACAGAGCAGCAATCGCCGCTATCTGATGCCCAAAGGGCACAAACTGCCGCCATTATTCGTGATAATTTGGGTCAAGATCAGCTGCAAGATTATCTAGATTATCTACGCATGGTCTATAAAGTTGAGATTAACGAAGCCAATATGGCCAATGCGCAAGGACGTTAAGCGATCTATAAGGCATTTGTTAAACCCTTTCTTTAACGAGTTTCATTAAGCCTTAAATATGAAAAAGCCACTATCAATAGTGGCTTTTTTTATGCGTTACAATTTTTATTTACTCTTAACGCTGTTGTCTTAATAGCATTATCTTAACCGCTGATTAATGGCGGAAGTGGCGCATACCAGTGAAGACCATGGCAATACCATGCTCATTGGCGGCAGCAATCGTTTCGTCATCACGCATAGAGCCGCCCGGTTGGATGATAGCAGCAATGCCGACTTCGGCTGCGTTATCGATACCATCACGGAACGGGAAGAAGGCATCTGATGCCATTACCGCGCCTTCGGTAGCAAGACCAGCGTGCTCGGCTTTGATAGCGGCGATACGCGCTGAATTGACGCGGCTCATTTGACCCGCGCCGACACCGATAGTACGCTGACCTTTAGCGTAAACGATGGCGTTAGATTTGACATATTTAGCAACGTTCCAGCTAAATAGTAAATCAGCAATTTGTGCTTCGGTTGGCTGGACGTCAGTAACGATTTTTAGATCATTGGCGGTAATCAAGCCCAAATCTTGCTCTTGCACCAACAAACCACCATTGACGCGTTTATAATCAAGCTGGCTGTCGCGCTGCTCAGGCGTTGGCAACTCGCCACAGACTAAGACGCGGACGTTTTTCTTAGCAGCGGTCGCTTCCAAAACGCCATCTTCGATACTTGGGGCAATGATGACTTCGACAAATTGATTGTCAATAATGGCTTTGGCTGCAGCAAGCGTAAGCTCGCGGTTAAAGGCGATAATACCACCAAAAGATGACTCAGGGTCAGTACTAAAAGCGGTGCGGTAAGCCGTGACTTGATCGCTATCTACGGCAACTCCGCAAGGATTGGCGTGTTTTACAATCACGCAAGCGGGCGCACTAAAGGCTTTAACACATTCAAGGGCAGCATCGGTATCGGCGATATTGTTATAAGAGAGCTCTTTACCTTGCAATTGCTGCGCGGTTGCAATAGAGGCTTGCTGGCTTTTTAGCGCATGGTTTTCGACATAAAAAGCCGCTTTTTGATGCGGGTTTTCGCCGTAGCGCAGGTCTTGCACTTTTTCTAATTGGACGTTAAAGGTACGAGAGAAATTCTCTGCCTCTTGGTTTTCATTCACGCGGCTGCCCAAGAAATTGGCAATCATTCCGTCGTATTGTGCGGTATGCTCAAAGGCTTTGACCGCTAAATCGTAACGTAGGGCAGCGGTTAGAGTCGTTCCATCGCCTAAGGCGTCGAGTACGCGCGTATAATCAGCAGGATCGGTTACAATACCAACGTGAGCGTGGTTTTTTGCCGCTGAACGCACCATGGTAGGGCCGCCAATATCGATGTTTTCGATCGCATCGTTCATAGTGACGTCGCTACGTGCAATCGTCTCTGCAAACGGATAAAGATTGACGACGACCAAATCAATGCGCTCAATAGCGTGCTCATTCATGACGCTGTCATCGGTACCGCGGCGTCCTAAAATACCGCCATGAATCTTTGGATGCAAGGTTTTAACGCGGCCGTCCATCATTTCAGGGAAGCCCGTATAGTCTGAAACTTCAGTGACGGCGACGTTGTTTTCTGCCAGCAAGCGGTAAGTACCGCCAGTCGATAATAAACCAAAACCAGCTTTAAGCAAGCCTTGGGCGAATTCTACGATATTTGACTTATCGGAAACCGATAGTAGGGCAAGGGGAGTTGTACTCATAAGAAAATTTCCATAAAAAAAGCCTGACGTAAACGTCTGGCAAGGTAATAATGGCAAGCAGTGCAGAGCATATCGGGTTTGATAAGATCATAAACTATAAACGTGCCATACAATTGAATGTCGGTTAGCGGTGCTAAGGAGCGTGGTGATTGCGATGTTTGGTCGTCGTAAGTAACGGCGACTGGCATAAAGCCATAGATTACATTAAGCCATAAGTTTTGAGCTTTTTGCGTAGCGTACCGCGATTGAGACCTAAGATTTGCGCACACTTGGTCTGATTGCCGCGGCACTTCTCAAGCACGACTGACAATAGTGGCTGCTCTATCTCTTTTAAAATAAGCTCATATAAGTCGGTTGGCATCTCATCATCGAGCATCGCAAAATACTGCCGCACCACGCGCTCTACATGCACACGTAACGGTTGGTGCGCATGAAGGCTATTGTCTAAGGAGGCTTCTACCTTATGGATAGAGCGATGATAGCCGTCTTTATAATCAGCAGAGCTCTCAATATCCTGGTCAAAATGAGTGGCATTATACGGTGCATGTGGTGGCATAAGATAATGTCCTTAAGCGTAAGCGTAAACCATAAGGCGTTTAAGCGCTATTATAACAAAGTCAACGCCTATCAGAACAATAGATTGGGTATTACCCTATTATTACTCTAAGTTTGACGCTATTTATTGTCATTTATGATGACAGATTTAAAACATTTAGGACAAGTTTGATAAAAGAGCAAAACTTTTGAATAAATCTTATTGCTTATAAATGGCATTTCTACCAAGCCGAATGTTAATAAATAGGCTCAGCGTTTACTTTGTCGATTTGAGCATTGGCAACTGGGATGGTAAATAACAGCTGTTTGCGACTTGTTGCGCCTAATTGGCTCTGTGTACTGAGTAGATAATCTTGCGGTGCTGCAATAAATTCGCCGATAAGTGCATCAGTACCATAAACACTGACTTTCATATGTGGAAGGAGTTGTGCTTGGGTGCTTTGGTTGTTTAAAGTGATGCTGATATCACTAAAGGTGTTGGCAGTCTTGATGCGGCTAGGTTGATGAGTGATATCGCTTGTACTCAAAGCCGCTAGATTGGCGCTAGGTAAGCTACAAACGGCGATAGCACATACTTTTTGTAAACGCTCAGCATGGGTAGGATTTTTAACCAAGTTATCTAAATTAAAAATGACATACTGCGCAAAAAGTAGCAGCGCTAATACCAAACATCCAAGTGTCCAGAGTAATGAAGCAAGCGAGCGCTTAGCAGGTGTTGGTGAAAACTTGGCTTGTGCTTGCTGCCTTTTAAGGCGTGCGGCCTGCGTGTTGTCTTCGTCTTTGATAGAAACGCCCATGCTTGCGAGCAGCGCTGATAAATCTGTGTCTTTTCTTGGACTATGGCCGTCTTCGTTTTCATTTTGTTCTTTGAGCAGTTTTTCAAGCCAAGACTCATCGCTATTATCATCGATACTGGCATGGATGTCATTAGCTGCCGCTGAGCTAAGGGCTACTTGGGCAGTTGATGCTGGCTCTTTTATAAGAGCGTTTGCTAAAGAGGGTTTTTCTATGGGACTAACAGAGGCGTGAGCGCTTTTATCTAACTTTGTTGCTGTGCTTTTTGGCAGCTTATCACTATTGTTTGTGGTTGAGGTAGGGGTGCTATCCGCTACTTGCGTTAGCCAAGCGTCCATACTGTCGAGCGAACCGTATTCTAAATCTTCCTCTTCAAAATCTGCAATATCCATATCATCGTGAATCAACTGATCATCTATCAAATCTTCTTCAGCCATAGCATCATGGATAAGAGTATCTGCATCTTCTGGTTCAGAGGTGACGTTTGGTTTGGTTGTGGCTTTTGCTTCTGGCGTAACGGTAGACGTTTGCTTAATAGAAGTCTTGGCTGTAGTGGATGCATCAGATTGAGGTTCATGCCCCATAGTGTCAGCAGTCGGCTCTGTATCAGCCGTGACAATAAGGTTGTTATTGACCAAAAAACTGTGTTGACAATGTTCACAGCAAACATTGGCTGTTTTTTGGTTTAACTGTGTTTTTTTAATATTAAAAATAGCATGACAATGAGGGCACTGGGTTTTGATTGGCGTAGTCATAAGGTCGAATCCAAAAAGGTATCAGTATTAATACCGCATAATCACTTACCAATCGCTACCAGTTTTTTATGTGGTTTTTTATATAGTAATCATCATAATTTTCAGGCAACGATAGAGCAGCGTCAAATACACAACATTATTTAACTGCTCCTCTATCGTAACAGATGTAATTAAATGTTGCTAGCCTGTAAATGTTCCAGATAAACGCTGCCAATGTTGATCTTCTTGCGCGGTAAAAGCATGCTTAGGATCGAGCGCAAAGTAAGGTTGATACGCTTCGCTGACCTGCTCGGTTTGCGATTCAATCAAGCCTGCTAACACGATACGGCTTTTGGGTGCCATCAAGGTCGCAAAATAAGGCGCTAAACCAATGAGTGGCTTGGCTAAAATATTAGCAACCATGATTTCTACGGGTTTCATATCGTTTTGTTGCCAGTAGTTATTGAAGTCTTCTGGCAAAAATGCTTGCAGGCGGTCATCAACGTGATTGCGTGCTGCATTTTGATTGGTTGCAAGTACGGCTTGCGGGTCAATGTCCACCGCATAAACTTGACGCGCGCCCAATAACAGCGCCGCAATCCCTAAAATACCGGAGCCGCAGCCATAATCGATCACAACTTTATCGGTCAGGTCTTGCTCGGTCAGCCAATCAAGACAGAGGCGAGTAGTGGCATGGTAGCCAGTACCAAAAGCCAAACCGGGGTCCATAATAATATTGGTAGCGTCAGGGTTCGGCGGTGTTAGCCAATTAGGCACAATCCATAAGTTATTGGCGCACTCGATTGGCTTATAATTGGACATCCATTCGCGCTCCCAATCTTTGTCATCGACAGCGCTGACCCACGTTCGGCTGGCTTGTACTTGTGCGCCGATTTCATGGCTTAATTTCTCAAGTAATTGACGATTGCTAGCATCTGTATTGGCGTCAAACAATCCTGTGAGTATGACTTCATCCCATAACGGTGATTCACCGGGGAGGGGTTCAAATAAAGGCTGATCGCCTGCGTCATCTAAAGCGATTGATAACGCACCAGCTTCTAATAACAGCGCCTCAGCGAGATCGACATTGTCTTTTTCACATTGTAAATGCAGTTGTTGCCATGCCATAAAGGTAACCTTAGTTTAAAATAAAAGTGAAGAATTAAAGGAGTAAAAGAAAACAGTCATTAAACCCAATAAAAAACTGGATAAAAAAATTAACGACTAAATCTATAAGCCTATTTTAGCGCTTATAGATTCAGTCGTCATGGTAAATACGAGAGTGTGTGCTATTAGCGCAGCGCCTGTCTGGCCTCATTTATCACGCGAGCGTTACCCTGTGCTTGTCCTGATTGCAAGATGATTTGCCAAAGGTTGCGGCGGCGAGTGCTGTCTTGAGCGACGGTCAATCCTCGGCGTGCCATCGCTTCAGCCTTACGCGGTTGGTTCTTTTTAAGAGCGACTTGCGCCAAATAAAAATAGACGGCTGATGATTTGGGCGCGAGGCGCTGCGCACGCGTAAAGCTGCTCTCAGCGGCATTGAGATTGCCTGATTTTAATTGCTCTGTACCTGTTTGCATGAGGTTCCTAAAGGCTGGCAAGTTGCTGTTATTGGCGGTGCTTTGCTGACTGCGCTGCTGTGAGTTTTGCCGCGCCCGCTCCAATAGCTCATTATGCGAAGGGATCGATGGTTCGGATAGGATGTAATCTTCACGAGAAGGCGTAAGGATGATGGTATCTTGGCTATCGGGCTGTGTGATGATTGGACTTTGTGTTGCTGGCGTATAGACCTGTTCTGCTTCGGATGACTGTATTGTCGAAGCCGGTTGTGTAGGCACTGTATTAGGCACGGTAGAGTACTTATTATCATCGCCTTTAACAATGGGTACTTGGTTTACCGTTACTGGCTGTTTTGCTGTAGGCTGCTGTTTTTGAGGCGCAGACGTTTGCGCAGGAAACGTTTTTATTGCTGTCGGTGCCGTTTGGCAAGCACTTAAACTTAATGCGCTAATAAGGGCGCTAGTAGCAAGAATCGTATTAATCAGCTTAGTTTGCCCTTTAGAAGGAGCAGTACTAGCCTGCTTAGCGGTGATGGTTTGCTGTAACAATAAAGCCATGTTAAAACCCTTTTTTAAGTCTTAAAAACCCTAGAACCACTCAACGGCGCGGTCATACCAAGTGTCCGCACGATTGCTCGACCCGCCCTCTTGCTCAGCATTATCAGCATCGCCATCGTTGTTATCCGTATCAACGGCTTCGCCATTAGGAATATCCAAACCTTCACGGCGGCGCTGCTGATTGATAGAGCCTTGCTCATTTTGCCATTGTATCTGCTCGCGGGCACGCTCTTGCTGATATAAGCTAATAGCACAACTGCTGGCTTCTTCGGGTAGATACGCTGACATCACGGGCAGATAGCGCGCATCAGCACAGCGTTCATTAGACAACTTGCCAGAGTTGTTCTCAAGCCATAACCACTCAATTCCTTCGGGCTCTGGCAGCGCAACAGGGGTCAGTTTGAGACGATTCATATAATCGACCCAAACTGGCAAAGCGCCACTACCACCGCTTAGACCGATGGGTTTATTGTCATCACGGCCGACCCAAACCACGCTGACATAATTGCCACTGTAGCCCGCAAACCAAGCATCACGGTAGTCGTTGGTAGTGCCGGTTTTACCCGCAAGGTTTAAGTTGCTGCCAAGCGATTGTAAGCGTCTGGCCGTGCCGTTTTTGACCACGTCTTGCAAGGCATAGTTAATCAAAAAGTTGGTCTCAGGCGGAATACTACGCTGGGTATTTAAACCGGTACGCTGCAAAATATGTCCGCGATCATCAATAACACTACGAATACTATGAATAGGCGTGCGGAAACCACCGGTAGCAAATACTTGGTAAACGCCCAGCATATCCATTGGGCTAAGATTGACCGAGCCTAATAAAGCCGAAGGATAAGGCGGTATTTTCTCTTTTACGCCCATGCGCTGTAGCTGTTTGGCAAAGGTGTTAACGCCAAACTCCATACCCAAACGTACCGCGCTGTGATTATACGATTGCGACAAAGCGGTGGTAAATGGCACGTAACCATGGTCACGATTGTCATAGTTCTTTGGATTCCACTCAGTACCGTCACTCAAATTGACCGTAATCGGTGAATCATCGACCGAGCTTGCCAAATTATAGCGCCCGCTTTCAAGCGCCGTCATATAGATAATCGGCTTTAATAACGAGCCAACTTGACGCTTGGCATCGACAGCACGGTTAAAACCGGTAAATTCACTGCCACTACCGACCACTGCCACCAGCTCGCCGGTTTCAGGATTGGCACTGACCAATGCGCCTTGTAAGTCTTTGGTCTTGCTACCGCGACGACGTAGCTCACCAAGTTTTCTTTCAACCGCTTTGTCCGCTGCCAATTGGGCAATAGGATCTAAGGTACTGATGATAATCAGACCTTCGTTTTTTAGATCATCAGAATAATAGACTTTGTTCAATTCACGCTTGACGATATCTAAAAAATCAGGGAACTGGCTTTTGCCTTCGACGGGTTTGTCCGCCACATCGAGTGGTTTTTCTATCGCTTTTTCGTACTCTTCTTGGCTAATTTTACCGACCGCCAGCATATTATTCAGTACGGTATTACGGCGCGCTGTCGAATCGTTTGGATGACGGCGCGGATTATAAACGCTCGGGCCTTTTGCCATACCAACGAGCAGTGCCTGTTGGTCTAAACGCAGCTCTTTGAGCGGTTTGTCAAAATAAAATTGTGAGGCAAGACCAAAGCCATTGATAGAGCGATTGCCGTTTTGACCCAAGTAAATCTCGTTTAGATAGGTTTGCAGAATCTCATCTTTACTATAATGCAGCTCAAGTAACACCGCCATCAATGCCTCATTGGCTTTACGTTTCATCGTCCGATCAGAATTGAGATAAAAGTTTTTAATCAGCTGCTGAGTGATGGTCGAGCCGCCCTGTCTAGGGCCACCGGTAAAGTTGTTTATTACCGCCCGCGCGATACCGCGTATCGAGACGCCTTTATGCTCATAAAATCCGCGATCCTCGGTGGCGATGAGCGCGTCAATCAGCGGCTGCGGTACTTGATCGAGCGTCACCACCATGCGATCTTCGTTACTGTCTGGATAAATACCGCCGATGTTTACTGGCTCCAGACGAATAATGCCAGTTTTGGCAGGTTGGGTACTTTGTACCGACTCAATCTTATTGCCAGCAATGGTCACTTTGATGACTTGCTCTTTATCGACGTCGTTGGCGCTATACGTAAAGCCGCGCGTATGGATAAAGTAGGTATTGCCAGATTTATGGTAGGTACCGGTGCGATCATAAGCCTTGTTGCTTTGATAATTGAGCAGTTCAAGCCACTTTTTCATGGTGTCTGTATTGACATTGGCACCTTGATATAGCTCTAAAGGCTGTGAGTAGACCTTAGCAGGAATATCCCAGCGTTTACCCTCAAATTTGGTGGTAATAGTGCGATCAAGTTTGACCAAATATAGCGCCAATAGCACCGTAGCCGCGATAATGACGATTAATAAAATACCACTAAACACCACGCCGCGCTGCTGTGAGGGTAGCGTATTGATAGCAGGCTTAGACGACTGTGGTCGCTTAGAATTAGACTTTTGCACTGATGACACACCATTTTGGGATAAAAAACTGCCTCATAATGACGCAAATTGACAAATTTTTCAATCTATCATCATCAACGCCCGCATTCATTAAGCAGGCGTTAGACTTTCGTAGTAGGTGTTTTAGAGGTATTAATGTTTTGGGATAAAGGGCTAGGCTGCTTACGCCGCGCGCTTGTAGTATAATGTTTATATTAATAATTAGGTTGATACTAACAGTTTTATCGACCCCTTTTATTAATCGTTTTTACCGATTTTTTTTTGGTCTCATTTATGCCAATAACGTTGTGCCAATATCTATGTAAAGTAGCTGTGTTAAAGGCAGATAATTCAATCGCTTTTTTACATAGGGATTGACTCTCGTTAATCAGAGCAAGTTTATTAAAAGCCGGTCGGCTGCAAGTAAACTTGTCGAAAGGAAATAGCGCGATTATGTCTAGTATTCCCTCATCCATGCCAGCAAATAACAACCGTCACTATCAAGACCACTCGATTACTGAGGGTCTGGTGTTGCCGCTTGCCGGTCATTGTTTTCATTGCGGTGATCCGGTGCCTGAGCCGCCTTTTCATACCGATATTTTAGGTCAGTCGCGCGAGATGTGCTGTATGGGCTGTCAGTTGGCGTCGCAAAGTATTGTCGAGGCAGGGCTTGAGCAATATTATCTTGACCGCTCAGAGATTAACCGTACGGCAAGCTTACCCACACAGCTGACGCGCCTCGAAGCTTATGATCACGATGAAATAAAATCACAATTTGTCTATGCGCAAGATGGCATGTCGGTAGCCGAGCTGTCGGTCAATAATCTGCGCTGTGCTGCCTGTACGTGGCTGATTGAGTCGCGGCTAGATGAGTTAGATGGCATCAGCCAATGTCAGGTGAATTTAACCAATCAACGTATGCGGGTGATTTGGGACGAAGATAAGCTACCGATTAGTCGTATTTTGGGCGTTATCAATGAGATTGGCTACGAAGCCAAGCCTTATCGTCAAGATACCCATGAAGCCATGCTGGCACGTCATAACAGTCAGATGCTATTGCGGCTTGGTGTCGCGGCGCTCGGCTCGATGCAGGCAATGATGTATGCGGTGGCGATTTATTTTGGCGAATATAGCGACATGCTTATTTTTCAGCGTGATTTTCTACGTTGGGTTTCTTTATTTGTGAGTACGCCGGTGTTCTTTTATGCCGGTGTGCCGTTTTTTACCTCAGCATGGTCAGCGATTCGTGCCCGCCAAGTCAATATGGATGTACCGGTTAGTATCGCCTTAGTAGTGACCTTCTTTGCCAGCCTTTATGCCACTATCACAGGGCAAGGGGAAACGTACTTTGATTCGGTCAGTATGTTTATTTTCTTCTTATTGGCTGGGCGTTATATTGAGCATAATGCACGCTTAAAAGCCGCCACTATGGCCAATGACTTGGTGGTGGTCGAGCCCGTCTTGGTACAAAAAATTGCCGAAGATAAAGACGCGGCGGCGCGTATCTTGCAGCTCATAGAGCAAAATACGCTTAATAATACTGTCTTTGATAATGACGCTCTTTCTGATAATAATGCTGAACAGGTGCTTAACTCAAATAATAATTTAGCGACAAATGGCACAACCACTACCGCAAAAACGATGCCCAACTTTAAGCAAAGCATGGATGCCAATATTCAGCAATTGACGTCACGTATCGCTCAAGACTGGCAGCAGGTAAATCATAAACCATCAAATATAGCGCAGACAGAAGCCGTGCCAGAAAAAAGGCAGATGGTGACCGCTCACAGTTTGCAAGTGGGCGATATTATTATGGTGGAAGCAGGCTCTGAGATTATCAGCGATGGTATCTTGCTTAGCTCTACCGCGACCGTCTCGCAAAGCCTGCTAACTGGTGAGGGCGATTTAATCATTAAAACCCAAGGCGATTATATCGTTGGCGGCGCCCAAAACGACAGTCAGCCGTTTGAGATGCTAGTGACGGCATTGCCAGAAGACAGCCAGATAGGGTTGATAGACAGGCTGATGAATCGGGCGATGAGTGAGAAACCAAAACTCGCTCAGCAAGCGGATAAGCTGGCGCGTTGGTTTGTAGCGCGGATTTTAGTATTGTCAGCTTTGGTGTTCATTGGCTGGTATATCGTCGACCCAAGCCAAGCAATTTGGGCAACGGTGGCAGTATTGGTGGCGACTTGTCCGTGTGCGCTGTCTTTAGCGACACCGATTGCGCTGACGGTAGCGACCAATCGACTGGCAGGTTATGGTTTTTTAACCACACGAGGCCATACGCTGCAAACTCTTGCTGAGATTACCCATGTGGCATTTGATAAAACAGGTACGCTCACTTATGGTAAGCCCAATTTATTAAATATCGAGCGATTGGCAACTAATGATACGACAGCTGCTAGCAATGAAGAAAAAGACAAGCTATTAGCGATTGCCGCCGCGCTTGAAGTGGGCAGCCGCCATCCGATTGCTCACGCTTTGCTCACCGCCGCTTATCAATTACATCTGCCTGCGACGCAGTCGTTGCAATACTATCCTGCAGGCGGGGTAGAGGCAATGATTGATGGCGTCCTATATCGCATCGGTCATGTCGATTTTGCCATGGATAAAGCGAATACTGATTCTCAACAAAATAATGCGTTAACCATTGATTTAGCCACTCATCGTGCCAGCTCGGCGGTGGTATTGTCTTGTCAAAATAGTCCGTCAAATGCATGGCAAGCGCTGGCAGGTTTTTACTTTAACGATAAGGTACGTGATAGTGCGCCGTCTATGCTCGCCGCTCTCAAAAAATCAGGTATTGAGCCGGTCATGCTAACCGGTGACCCAAGTCCACAAGCACTGGTAATGGCGGAAGAGTTAGGCATGAAAGCCGCTTATAACGGCCTGTCGCCAACCGATAAAGTCAATCATATTCAAGCGCTACAAGCAAAAGGCGCCGTCGTCCTTATGGTTGGTGACGGTATTAATGATGCGCCTGTTTTAGCGGCGGCAGATGTCTCAACCTCGATTGCGGGCGCGGCAGATTTGGCGCAAGTCTCGAGTGACAGTATCATTCTAAATGGTCAAATCGAAGCTATCACGGCGGCGAAGCGTATCGCTGATAAGACCAAACGTATTATTAAGCAAAACTTACGTTGGGCGCTGATTTATAATAGTAGCGTCTTGATACCCGCAGCTTTAGGCTATGTGCCGCCTTGGCTTGCAGCGATTGGTATGTCGTTAAGCTCATTATTTGTGGTATTAAATGCGCTGCGTCTAAAGCGTGCTTAATGTAAACCAGCTTAAACTTATTTATATAAACCTTAAAAATTACCCACAAAAAACCGTCTTTATAAAGACGGTTTTTTGTGGGTAATTATTTTAAATAACGGCTAAACAGGGTTTAGTTTAGTCTTGTAGGTAGCTTAGTAAACGCATAAATTCGATATACATCCATACTAGCGTCGCAAGAATACCGATACTAAATAACCATTCGTAGTCTTCTGAGACGCCCATCGCCACACCGCGATCGATATTATCAAAGTCCAATAGCAGCGTAAAAGAAGCGATAACAATCACAAATAAGCTAAAGCCGATAGCGATAGCGCCACCTTCAAATAAGAAAGGTAAGCTCGAACCGAACGCTAAAGATAATACCCACTGCGCCACATAAACCAACATGATAGCAATCAATGCTGAGGTGACGATTGAGCGGAATTTCTCAGTGACTTTAACCAAACCTGAGCGATACAGCCCTAGCATGACCGCAGCGGTGACAAAGGTCGCACACATAGCGGTGACTGGCACGCTTGGGTACATGCGCATAAAGAATAGCGAGATACCACCTAAAAAGATACCTTCCAATAACGCATAAGGTACGGCAAAGGTTTTGGCTTTTTGCGGTTTAAAGGTGATAAAAATCGCCAGACCAAAGGCGGCAAACATACTACCAAAAGCCGCCATGGTGATAAAACCTTGTGATAGGCCTGCCATTAACGCATAAAAGAAAAATCCAATACCCGTAATCGCCGATAAGCCAAGTAATAGACTGGTTTTTTGAATCACGCCCTTAACCGTCATCGGCGCGCCGCCAACGGCAAGCTCTGCACGACTGACAATAGGATTTGCCATAAAGTTGTCCTTTTTAAAATATAAATAACTAAGATGCCAGCTACTTTAGCAAAACCGCCATTATTGTCAACTGTGTTTACGTGAGCGCATGCAAGGCATCACATGGCTATCGAGCCTTAATTAACTAGGGAATATCGACATATAAAGCGGTAATGAGTAGCAAAACAAATACGCCTAAAAGTGGCGTATGATAGAGGGTATATGGGGCCAATTACGACAGTTAACAACGAAACTTCATAAACATGCTAGTCTAAGCGCTGATTTCTCGTTATCATTGCACTGTATTTTATCGTTATGCCGAGTCGTTTTATGGAAAACTCAGCGCAGTCCGCCCGATTGCCGCACTTACATGAATCAGAGCTGTTTCATGCCATCAAAAACCCAGCGTTTAGGCGCATTGGTTTGATGGGCCGCGCCGGAAAACGCAGCGTGACCCAAAGTTTGGTACAGATTGCCAATACCATCAATGAGATGAATCTGACATTAATTATGGATGTGCAGACGGCCAATTTGCCTACTTTGAACCTCACTGAAATTGAAAAAGTTAAAATCGTCAAACGCAGCTTGATTGGTGAGATTTGCGATTTAGTCATCGTAGTAGGCGGCGATGGTTCGATATTGCATGCCGCCGAAGCATTGGCGCGCTATCGGGTGCCAGTTCTAGGAGTCAACCGTGGTCGTTTGGGGTTTTTGGCCGATGTGAAACCCAATGAAGCGGCCTTTAAACTACGCCAAGTATTGATGGGCGATTATCAGCTAGACCACAGGTTTTTGCTGACCATGGAGATTCGTGAAGGGCGAAAAATCATTCATGAAGATATGGCGCTCAACGATGTGGTGCTGCATGCGGGTAAATCGGTGCACATGATTGATTTTCAGATGAAAATTGACGGGCACGATGTCTATCGTCAGCATAGCGATGGACTTATTGTGGCGACACCGACGGGTTCCACTGCTTATGCGCTCTCTGGCGGTGGTCCGATTATTCATCCGAGTATGGATGCCATTTGTTTGGTGCCGATGCATCCGCATACCTTGTCCAGTCGCCCGATTGTAGTGAGTGGCACCAGCGAGATTTGTATTCGTATTCATGAGGACAACCGCACCCAACCACAAGTCAGCGCCGACGGCAAGCCGAGTATCGCGCTCGACCAAGAGCAACGCCTTTATATTCGCAAACATCCTGATAAGCTGACCTTGCTTCATCCGCCAGGGTTTGATTTTTATGAAGCCTGCCGCACCAAATTACACTGGAACGTCCATGCCGAAGAATTCAGTATGGATATCGATGATGATATTATAGAAGAATGAATGCAGTGCTAGTTTTCTCAAAACAGTACTGGATTATAAAATAGTCGCGGAGAGTAGGTACGATGGATAAACAAACGATATTAGCAAGTGTCACACCAGAAGTGGTAGAAAAGTTTCGCCAAGCCATTGAGCTGGGTAAATGGCCGGATGGTCGTAAGCTGACGCCTGAGCAGCGCGAAACTTGTATGCAAGCGGTGATGGTATGGGAGCATGAGCATCTGCCGCCAGCCGAGCGTACCGGTTATATTCATAAACCTGTGCGAGACGATGGCTCTGTCGTGGGCGCGGAATGTGATGTCGAGCACGAGCATCATTATCCCAACATGCCCAATCCTAAAGGGGCAGTACAACCTGTTAAATTTCATAATAAATAAGCAGCAGCTTTATCGCAGTTAATTGAGACAAGTAAGCGGCTAAGCAGCATTAAGTCAAAAGCACTAAATTGAAAGCAGTAAACAGAAAAAAGCCACGCTAATTGTATAGCGTGGCTTTTTTAATACTTTTAAAATAGATAGTTAGCAAAAATAGAAAACTACAGCGCGCTAGTATCAACACTTGGACGCGGCGTTAATGGATTTTTTTCCATCAAAAATCCTTGCCAGCCCCAATGTAAAAAATTGCGGATATTGGCATGGTCGGTACCCTTTGGCGTTGCTTGTACCTTGGCGTAATGCTCACCGAACAACTTTAGCGTGTCCAATTGATTTAGACCATGGTGCTTAGCAAAACCAAAAATTTTGGCGCTGCCTTCGTTTTCGCCCGCTGCATTGTGCAGCATACCATTAACAAAAGGCGCTGGCGCATAACGATAAAAATCATCAATAAAGCTGATGACATCATTGAATCCAATGGCTTTTTTATTCAAACCATTAAGTAGAGCCGATACATCTGATTGACGGATACTCATAAATACATGACCTCAGAGCAGATTAGAAAGCAAAAATAGGGTGCTTAATTTATGCCCAATAATTATTGATAGTTAGTTAACGAACAAGCGATCAACTTAGCGGTTAAAATAGTCTTCATCATCGAATGAAGGTGCAAAGCTGCCTTGCTCAAGATGTTGCATTTGCGATTGTACCGTGCGTTCATGCTGAATACGCTGATAAATCTCTTCACGGTGTACCGCTATATCTTTTGGCGCATTGACGCCGATTCGTACTTGATTGCCTTTAACGCCTAGGACAGTCACACTGACTTCATCGCCAATCATTAGCGTTTCGCCCACGCGGCGTGTCAAAATTAACATGCGTCACACTCCTTATGTCGCATCAACAGATTATTACTCATCAGATTGCGTCTCAATTACAGGACATTACTCTAGTACTAAATAGGCAGAGCAGTCATTATAAAAACTCTGCGTCACCTAGTACTCATAGCGGTAATGATAGATAAATTCATTTAGCCCAAATGAAAGCCCCATTATAGGGGGCATAACAGATACTGTCACGGATTTTCACAAAACTATTAGGTATATACTTACCTGAGCAATAGTAATAAAAGAAAATAGAGCCTAAAAAGACTCTATTTAATCGAAATTTTACTAAAAAATAATCGCTACTTAACCCATCATTATTAAACCAGAAGTATCTTACAGTGATTTAATATATAGCTTTTAAATATTATAACCCAGCGATTGTGCTGTCGCCGTCTTCGCGGTCAAGACCAAAGGCGGTATGCAATGATTTCACGGCTTTTTCTAAATGCTGCTCTTGAATAAGCACAGAGACTTTGATTTCACTGGTCGATATCATTTGGATATTGATGTTGTTTTCAGCCAAAGTCTGGAACATAAGGCTAGCAACACCTGCATGCGAGCGCATACCAACACCAACCAATGACACTTTTACTACTTCGTTGTTGGCCAATATTTCTTTGGCACCAATCTCATCTTTGACTTCGTTTTCTAGCACTTTCATGGTTTTATCCATGTCCGTACGGTTGACGGTAAAGGTAAAATCAGTGGTGCCATTGGTCGATAGGTTTTGCACGATCATATCGATTTCGATATTGGCGCGACCGATAGGGCTTAGGATGGCAGAGGCGATACCAGGATGATCGGGCACACCGCGCACGACTATTTTTGCTTCGTCGCGATTAAAAGCGATACCTGAGATGATTGCTTGTTCCATGTTGTCTCCTTCGTCTATCGTAATTAGGGTGCCGACATTGTCTTGAAAATCTTGGTCGAAGCTACCATCGTTGTTTTCATCAAAGCTAGATAATACGCGCAGAGGTACGCCGTATTTGCCAGCAAACTCTACTGAGCGAATCTGTAAAATCTTAGAGCCAAGGCTTGCCATTTCAAGCATTTCTTCAAAGGTAATCTTTTCAAGTTTTTTGGCTTTTGAGGTCACGCGTGGGTCGGTGGTATAAACGCCATCGACATCGGTATAGATTTGGCATTCATCAGCGCCCAAGGCTGCGGCAATGGCCACACCAGTCGTATCCGAGCCGCCGCGACCTAAGGTTGTGGCGTTACCTTCTTCATCGATACCTTGGAAACCTGCCACGATGACAATGTTGCCCGCATCTAGTTGCTCACGGATGTTTTTATCATCGATGCTTTCGATACGCGCTTTGGTGTGGGCACTATCGGTTTTAATAGCAACTTGACGACCGGTGAATGAACGGGCACCAATACCGAGCTCTTTAATCGCCATCGCCAGTAAAGAGATAGAAACCTGTTCGCCCGTTGAGACCATTTGGTCGTATTCGCGTGGATCAGGTTGGCTGCTGATTTGGCGTGCTAAATCAATCAAACGGTTGGTTTCACCGCTCATGGCAGACACAACTACGATCACTTGATGACCGTTGTCATGCCAACGTTTGACTCGTTTGGCGACATTTTTGATGCGGTCGATACTGCCCATCGAGGTGCCGCCGTATTTTTGTACTATTAACGCCATAAAAATCTACCTATTATTCACCAATGGCCATCTGTTACTTGTCGACATCAATCCATCATGGCGCGGTCTGCCATGACAGTGCAAGATTCATTTTAATAACGATAAAGCCGAATTATAAAAATTGCGCCCTTTATTTGCTCTGCTATTTTACTGTTTATACTCATACACTTGATATGCTGACAGTCGTTAAGCGTGCTACTTTATACCATATTAGCCGTATAACTTTAAGTGCTAGCAAGAATTAGATATATGGCGATTGGTTATAACCGTTATAACCAATCCCCTATATTCCTACTATTTACGCCAGCTTTTCTGCAACCCAAGCGCTTAGTGCACTGATAACGGCATTGGTATTGGCAGATTTTGGCGCACCACCTTGGGCATAATCAGGCTTACCGCCGCCTTTACCACCAAGCTCGCTTGCCAAATGACGAATAATGTCGCCCGCTTTGACGCGATCGGTTAGCGATTTATCAACGCTTGCCGCCAGTGCCAGTTGCTCGTCTTTATCACCAATTAACACAATCACGCTGTACGGCAGTTTTGATTTTACATCGTCTATTAGGGTACGGATCGATTTGCCATCAACACCGCTTAAGGTGCTAATAAGTACCGATGTACCAGCGATTGTCTGCACGTCATCAAGCAAGTTTGCCGCTTGGGCGCTAGCAATTTTTTGCTCTAAGCGTTCTAGTTGTTTTTCCAAATCACGCTGCTTATCTGCCATGGTGCGCACACGCTGTGCAACTTCTGGACGTTTGACTTTTAGCTGAGCTGCAAGCTCGCTCAGTTGCTGCTCGCTTTGCTGCATGTTTTTAATGGCATTCATCCCAGTGACCGCTTCAATACGGCGAATACCCGCAGCAATACCTGATTCACTGGTGATTTTTAATACCCCAATATCGCCAGTATGCTGTACGTGAAGACCGCCACACAGCTCAATAGAAAACGGCTTACGCTGACCATCAACGATACTGTCGGTACCCATGGTCAAGACACGGACGTCATTACCATATTTTTCGCCGAATAACGCCATCGCACCTTGTTTCATCGCTTCATCGATAGACATATGCTCGATACGGGCAGGGATGTTGGCTTGAATTTGCTCATTGACAAGACGTTCGATACGGCTGATTTCAGCAGCGCTAACCGGTTTGTCATAAGAAAAGTCAAAACGTAATACTTCGCTTGAGACTAATGAGCCTTTTTGTGTGACTGCATCGCCCAGTACTTCTCTTAATGCCGCATGCAATAAATGCGTCGCCGAGTGGTTTTTGGCACTCGCCGCACGAATGCTTGATAATACTTGTGCATCAGCGGTTTGCTGAGCGTTAATTTCGCCCATAGTGACCACACCATAATGGATAATGGCTTGGCCAGATTTTTTGGTATCTTGCACTTCAAAAACACCTGTCGCTGTGCGAATCTCACCCAGCTCGCCAACCTGACCACCGCCTTCAGCATAAAATGGGGTACGGTCAAGGACAATAACGCCTTCCATGCCTTCAGCCAAGCTCTCGGCTAGATTGCCGTCTTGATAAAGCGCATGAATAGTGACGCCGTCTTCTTCAAGCTGTTCGTAGCCGACAAAGGTCGTTGGATTGTCTACTTGAATGACACTACTATAATCAACGTCGAATTTGCCGGCATCACGCGCACGTTCACGCTGTGCTTGCATGTGCTCATCGAATTCTGCTTCATCAATCACAATACCGCGCTCACGGGTGATATCAGCGGTCAAATCAACGGGGAAACCATAAGTATCATAAAGTTTAAATGCTGCTTCGCCAGAGAGCGTATCGCCGTCTTGTAAGCCTTCAAGCTCGCTGGCAAGCAAGCGTAACCCTTGTGCTAAGGTTTTGGCAAATTGGGCTTCTTCTTTTTGAATGGCGTTTTCAATCGCGCTTTGTTTGTCTTTTAGCTCGGGATAGGCGTCGCCCATCTCAGTAACCAAAGGCGCGACCATTTTATAAAAGAATTCACTGTCCGCGCCAAGTTTATTGCCATGACGTACGGCACGGCGAATGATACGGCGCAGTACATAACCACGCCCTTCGTTACTTGGGGTTACGCCATCAGCAATCAAAAAGGCCACGGCACGAATATGGTCGGCGATGACTTTTAATGAGGATTGTTGCTCGTTTTCAATACCTAAAATCTTAGCCGCCGCATCCATTAGATGGATAAATAAATCTATCTCATAGTTGCCATGGACGCCCTGCATGATGGCGCTAATACGCTCAAGCCCCATGCCAGTATCGACGCTCGGCGCAGGTAGCGGTAGCATGGTACCGTCTTTTTGACGGTTAAACTGCATAAAGACGCAGTTCCAAATCTCGATATAGCGGTCGCCGTCTTCTTCTGGTGTACCCGGCAATCCGCCTTCGATATCAGGGCCATGGTCATAAAAAACTTCGGTACAAGGACCGCAAGGACCGGTATCACCCATGGTCCAAAAGTTATCAGAGGCGTACGGTGCGCCTTTATTATCACCAATACGGATGATGCGCTCACTAGGTAGGCCAATGTCTTTATGCCAAATATCAAAGGCTTCATCATCAGTTTCATAAATGGTCACATACAAGCGATCTTTATCAATTGCCAACCATTCATCGGAAGTTAAAAATTCCCAAATATAAGCAATACCTGCTTGCTTAAAATAATCGCCAAACGAGAAGTTGCCGAGCATCTCAAAAAACGTATGATGGCGCGCCGTATAACCGACATTATCCAAATCGTTGTGCTTACCGCCGGCACGGACGCATTTTTGTGAGCTCACCGCACGCGTATAGTCGCGCGGCTCCATACCCAAAAAGGTCTCTTTAAACTGATTCATACCGGCATTGGTAAATAGCAATGTCGGGTCATTGTAGGGAATCAAGCTCGATGAGGCGACGGGGGTGTGCTGCTTGCTTATAAAAAAATCGATAAAAGCTTGACGAATATCGGCTGTTTGATGTGGCTGGCTCACAGCGGCTCCTTACTGACGAATGGTTTTATTAAATAGAATAAGTAAAATAATTTTGCAAGCGATTTTAGCACAAACGTACCAAGCGTGTTGAAGATTCATCAGCAAACGCAGTGGAAATAAGGCTTAATTTTCTTTATTAAGCAAGCGCTTGTATTAAGTGACTAGGATAAATTAAACCGTCAAACACATCAGTTGGTTAAAACGGTCACATCGGTTTTATCGAGTTTATCTTGAATAAGTGGGTGTGATTCAATCACCTGCACGGGCATATAGCGTAGCTGTAGCTTAATGGGTAAATAGTCGGGAAAATGTTCCGCCATATTTTTGCTAATAATCGCCTCAATTTGGCGGACGTCATAAAAGGTAGGGGTGGTCTCGCCGCGAATCACCGCGCGCACGACTTGATGGGAAGTGTCTTTATCGAATTGGGTATTGGTCAGCACGTTACCCTTGTCGCTAAAGTAGCTATTAATCGTCTCTTTGACGCTACTTTCAAACCCTTGCTGCTTGGCGTTGGTTTGTAGGTTGATGGTTAAATAGGTCCCTAAAACGCCTAACAACAATAACGTCACCGCATTACGCCGTAAAAAGGTCCAATAAGTACTTGATTTATAATCATCATCGACCAAGCGGCGAAAACCTAGTAGCCATAATACCAAAGCGTTGGTAAATTGAATGGCGATAATATTGGTCAAGGCCAATAGCAGCGCGCCAAGTCCCATTTGCATCTCACCATTGGCAAATAATATCCCACTGGCGGCAAGCGGTGGCACCAATGCCGTAGCCACGGCGACCCCAACCACAGCGACCGAGAGGTGCGGCGAAACCATGGCATAAGCACCTGCCGTACCACCAGCTAAGGCAATCATCAAATCCATCGAAGTTGGCTGGGTGCGCGATAATATCTCGACAGTAAGTGGTTGATCTTTATGTAGCCAACCAACGATGAAACCGACCAATACAACCAAAGAGATGCCAAGAAATACCGTAATAAGTGATTTTCGCAATAGCGGCATACGGTGGTCAATAATCGCCAACGCCACACCAGTGATAGGACCGAGCATCATTGCTACTAGCATCGCGCCGATAACCACCGCTGCCGAATTGGTCACCAAACCATAGCTTGCGATGATAGCCGAGAGGATATTCATCACAAAATACATTTTACTCGGCAGGGCGTTGGCCTCAATCCGGACCCGTACTTCTGGATAGTCTACTTTTTTATTACTGAATTGCTCGGCGACAAACTGCTTATAAGACTCAAGTTTGGCTTCTTTTTTCTCTTTGACCTCGTCTTCTTCGCTATCCTCTATATTATCTGCATTTACGTGGTTGTCGCCTTCCAAAGCCTTATTAGCGGTTTGGCGTGTGTTTTCAGCCTTATTAACTTCCTGCTTATTTTGCTTATTATCTTTTTTATCGTTGGTGTTATTTATATCTAAGCTATTTAGGTTTTGTTTTACATTCTCTTGCCGTTTTTCTTCAACTACTAATTTTTGAGTTTCTGTGTCTTTTGCATGGTTTTGATTAGAGATAGTTTTATTTGCGGCGGCGTTGACCTCAGTTTTATCCTTATCCTTCTCCTGAAAAAACGCTTCCGCTGTATCGGTAAATTCAATGTCTGAATTATTATTTGTAAATTCATCAACAGGTTGAGAGTCGTCAACGTCTTCCGGCGTTTCTAAGGAAGCAACCACCACATCGGGTGCCACCGTTTCCATTTTGATGGTTGCCTCAGGCACTTGCGCATCTTTTGACGCTGTTGCTCGTTCTTCCTCATTGTTATTTTCGCTATGCGTCTGTTCTTCGATAACAGCCTCGTTGTCGATATTGCCAACATTACGTTTATCTGCAAACTCAGCATCGTTTTTAGGGTGATTCATAGGTAATGAGTCTTTAGAAGTGTCAGCGTGAGAGGAGGTCATAGAAGAAAACTTTATTAAAAAATGAGGTTAGAAGATAAAAGTGGCAGTTCAGAGTATAGAGAACGACAAGAACTCTAAAACTAAAGAAAGTAGAAGGTCTACTATTGTAATGATAAATGTCCAATAGCGTGTAAATTTCTTGTGCCTATAGCGTGTAAATTTCTTGTGCCTAAATAGAGGGAGATAAAAGACAGATAAGCGGATAGTTTAGCTATATTTTCAAGAGAAAAATGCCAAGTACAAATCAATAATTATAATATGGCTTTTAATATGAATCACTTGCTATAAATGGGCTGTGGGTCTATAAGAAAAGGCTTACTATTTGTGTGGATTTGGTGTATAAAGGTGTTATACCCACACAATAAATGAGGAATACATCATGAACTGGCCACTATTTTCTGTCATCTATTCAATAGCCGCAACCGTGACCGTCGGTGTATTAATGATTGCCGCTTTGGTCACAGGATTTAACCAAATCCCGCACATCCAAATGGCGGTTGCCGCAGGGATCATTGTATCCATTCCTGCTGCCTTATTTTTTACCAAAAAAGTGGGAAGTATCACGGGTAAGGAAAGTCATAAAGCCTAGGGCTACAAAGCTACGACTTTAAAGCTGAGTTATTTCAAAAGCTGGCTATTTCAAAAGCTGGCTATTTCAAAAGCTAGCAGTTTCAAAAGCCCGCCACCATAAAAATTAAAAATAAAGAAAGGCGGCTTAGCTTTAGACTTTATATAAAATAAAAAACAGCCCCCTAAAAAGGAGCTGTTTTTTTATTGCTTATGATGTGTTGTTATGCGTTTTCATTAATAACAACTATTTTAACTCAACGGTGGCGCCATTTTCGATATTGGCATATACCTCTAACACATCCCAGTTTGTCAAACGGACGCAACCAGCGGATGCTTGGCGGCTGATACCTTCAGGTTTCGGTGAGCCATGTAGACCATAAGATGGCTTAGACAAGCCCATCCATACCACACCGACAGGGCTGTTTGGACCTGGTGGTAGCATATGTACTTGTTTGTCTGACCCTTTACCAACGGTCGCTTTATACCACGGCATTTTTACTTTATTAATGATTTTAAACGTGCCTTGCGGTGAAGGTGTCGCATCACTTCCGACTGTTGTTGGATAAGTGGCGACCAGTTTATCACCGTTATAAGCATAAAGGGTTTTGTCGGCTTTATTGGCAACGACGCGATTAATCCGCTGTTTGAGTGGATCGCGCGTATTTAAAACGGTGATGGTTTCGCCAGCTTTATACTGTTTGTTTTTATTCAACTTGTCTAAATAGCGCACATCCATATGGAAGCGCTCACCTAACATCTCTTTGATGTCCTGATAATACAAGCCTTTCATTTTCGATTTGGCTTCTGCACCAGCAGGCGTAGTAGCAAATTTGGTTTTCACATCATCTTCGGTGATGGTATAAGTCACTAGCACTGGCTTATTGGCTGGGATGTTTTTATTCAAAGCGTCCCACGTTTTTTGATCCATTTTACCAGTCGCAGGCAAGTCTTTCATGGTTTGGAAGTTAATCAGTGCTTTTTTACTGTTCATACCCCAGCCGCCATCGATAGCGCCCGGTGAAGCGTGATTCCAATCCAATAACGCTTGCATTTTGATGGTCATTGCGGAGTTGACCTTCATGTTCGGTGTCCAAGTGGCACCGTTGACTTGCTTGGCATAATTAGACAGGTTTAGCGTGGTATATTTTTTACCATCGACATCTTCGATACTTTTGATAGAAGTATCGGCTGGGCGGTTATTTGCTACTGCTGCACTAGGAGCGGCAACAGCTTGGCCATCACTGATGTCATCGGTGCTATCAGACTGTACATCTTTACGCGCTAGCTCTTCGACGCTCATATTGTCGGCGCTGACGCTTTGTTGCTCATCTGCTTGTTGCGCGTCATTGTCGTCTTCGTTAGCTTCCTGTTTTTCATCAATCAGCTGCGTCATACGATCAGGCGATTTAGGCTTTAAAGCAGGCGTGGCTACGACAGGCGCACGACTATCGAGTGAACTGCTGCGGTTTTCTTGCACGTTAAGGCTGACTTTTTTCGCCATACTAGGCTGAGCAATAGTAGGCATTGAGTCAGCTTTACGTACTGGTAGAGTGCGCGTATTGTCGGCAGGGGCAGCAACAGCGCTGACACTGGCACTAACAATCGCAATAGATATAGCGGTGATAAGGGGCTTCATTTTCATCATATTGGCTTACTTATGGTTATAACTAATGCGGCTATTATGCGCATAATTTGGACGCTTCGCAAACTTTTGACACATCTTTTTTCGTTTAGGGCTTGCTAAACGTCAACAGTTGACGTATTCACTACAGTTGGGAAATAATTTAGTCATGCTAGTTATCAAACAGCATTCACATTTGGTTAGAGTCTTGTTTATTTGCTTTATCGTTAAATGCTAGAGTGATAAGAGGTTAATGATACATTTACCTATCATAAAAGTTGCCTTATTTATTTGCAGTAGCTTTTTGCGCTAAAAAACACAGTTATTGGCGCCGCAGCAGGTTTACGTCTATAATGTATGACAAGTTTTTATTTAATAAATCGGCTGTTAAAAGTCAGCGATTTAACCCATCCGCATGTCGTCGATACGCATGCAATCAGTAAGGTGTGATATGTCAGAAGACCAAACCATGAGCGCAGAAGAGTTTCAAAATCAGTACTTTGCTGATGAGTCGCAAGGCTTAGAGGATGAGATGACCTACGATTTGGAGTCAGGTCTGCTTGGTGAAGATGATGAGTTTGCCAATCTGCGTGCCGAGCTTGCAGAAGCGCGTGAGCAACTGGTCAGCATTCGTGATTTTATTCGTTTTGCGGTCACGCAGCTGCGCAACTATGACGTGGTCGTCGCTCAAGGAACGACGGATGAATTTGCCGAAGCGTCGGCGATTGTGTTGCACACGCTGTCCTTAGATTGGGCAGCCAATGATCAGATTCTAGATTGCCGTTTAACCACTTCAGAAAAGCAGCAGGTACTGGGCTTATTAGAAGAGCGTATCGCTGAGCGTAAGCCGTTAAGTTACCTCATTAATTTATCGTATTTCTGTGACCTGCCTTTTTATGTCGATGAGCGCGTCCTAATTCCACGCTCACCAATCGCCGAGCTGATTCGTCAGCAGTTCCATCCGTACTTCGATGTTAATGAGTTGGCAAAGCCGCTTGGTATGAGCATGAACAATCAAGCTGCCGCCTTCTTTGACCATGGTTTAGAGATTAAGCAGTTGGCGCAGCCTGAGCGTATTTTGGATTTATGTACCGGTTCTGGTTGTATCGCTATTGCGCTTGCCACCCGCTTTGTTGATGCCTTAGTCGATGCGGTTGATATTGATAAAGGAGCGCTAGAAGTTGCGATGGTCAATGTCGATCATCATGACTTAGGTCATCAAGTTAATGTGATTGAGTCTGACTTATTTGCCAAGATTCCTGCTGAGCATCAATATGAGCTAATCGTTACCAATCCTCCGTATGTCGATGCCGCGATTATGGCCGATTTGCCACCAGAGTTTTTATATGAGCCAGAACATGCGCTCGCTGCCGGTCAGGACGGACTGGATTTGGTACATCGTATCTTGTTTGAAGCGCCAGATTATCTGAGCCCTGAGGGCTTGCTGGTCTGTGAAGTCGGCGATAGTGAATGGGCGTTAAAGCAAGCGTATCCTGAAATCCAATTTGATTGGTTGAAATTCGCTCACGGTGGTCATGGTATTTTTGCTATTACCTATGACGAGCTTATGACTCATCGTCAATTATTCGCCGCTTATGTGCAATTATTAGATGGTAATCAATAAAGTAAAATTGACACTGACAATAAATTAAAAACAGCAATTCAAAAACGGCAATTAAAAAATCGACTTCATTTGTTTAAGGATAGATATGGCTGGCAATAGTATTGGACAGGTTTTCACCGTAACGACGTGCGGTGAGTCGCATGGTGCAGGCCTGATGGCTATCGTCGATGGCGTTCCGCCAGGTTTAGAATTGTGCGAAGCAGATTTGCAGATAGATTTGGATCGCCGTAAACCTGGGACGTCTAAATACTCGACCCAGCGCCGTGAGTCTGATGAAGTCGAGATTATCTCTGGGGTATTTGAAGGTAAAACGACGGGCACATCGATTGGGCTTTTGATTCGTAACACCAATCAAAAATCAAAAGATTATAGTGAGATAAAAGATACTTTTCGCCCCGGTCATGCCGACTATACCTATAGTATGAAATACGGCTTTCGTGATTACCGCGGCGGCGGTCGTTCATCTGCGCGCGAAACGGCCATGCGGGTGGCGGCAGGTGCCATCGCTAAAAAATATTTGCATGAGCGCTTAGGCGTGCAAGTACGCGGTCATGTTACCCAAATTGGCTCGGAATACAGTCAAGTGCTAGATGCTAGTCAAATCGATTGGGATTTTGTCAATAGCAATCCGTTTTTTTGTGCAGACGCCGATGCAGTCAGCCGCTTTGAGGTTTTGATAGACAGCTTGCGCCGTGAAGGCACGAGCTGTGGTGCGAGGTTAGAGATTATCGCAAGTGGCGTGCCCGTCGGATTGGGTGAACCGGTATTTGACCGCTTAGATGCCGATATTGCCCATGCGATGATGAGTATCAATGCCGTTAAAGGCGTTGAAGTTGGTGATGGTATGGCGGTAGCTGGACAGTTTGGTCATCGCTCACGTGATGAGATGACCCCTGATGGTTTTACCGCCAATCATGCAGGTGGTATCTTGGGTGGTATCTCATCAGGCCAAGATATCCGCGTTAGTATTGCTCTGAAACCAACTTCTAGTATTACCACGGCTGGCAAGAGTATCAATACAGAGGGTGAAGCGATTGAGATGCTGACTAAAGGGCGCCATGACCCTTGCGTGGGTGTGCGCGCGACCCCCATCGCTGAAGCGATGCTAGCGATTGTGTTACTCGATCACTATCTGCGCCATCGTGGTCAAAATGCCGATGTTAAGCTGCCAGTGCAGTCGATTACTTAGATTTTCTACCATCCGTTTATTTGCCCTTTGTCGCATCTACTGCTGTTCTATTAGATACGTTAGAGGGTTTTTTTATGCATGCCTAAAAAGTTAAGTAGGTAAGTTATAAACTCTCATTGAATACGATATATCTTGATTAATCAAAGAAACAAATCTGGTTTTATTTATCAGTTAAAGGAACTTAAAAACATGAGTAACTATTTAGATGCTGTGATTGTTGAACATAATCCTACAAACAAAGTGATTGACCGAGCGGTTATTTGGTTGCATGGCTTGGGTGCTAGCGGTCATGACTTTGAGCCAGTTGTTCCACAGTTAGGTCTTGCGGATGACATGGCAGTACGTTTTATCTTTCCGCATGCGCCTAATCGTCCAGTGACGGTGAATGGTGGTATGGTCATGCCCGCATGGTATGACATCTTAGAAATGAGCCTTGAACGTAAAGTCGATATCGCTCAAATCGAAGAATCTTCTCAGCAAATCCATGATTTGATTGCTCGTGAAGTTGAGCGCGGCGTTAAGCCTGAGCATATTGTCATTGCGGGATTTTCGCAGGGCGGGGCAGTGGCGTATCATGTGGCACTTGGCTATCCACAGCGCTTAGCAGGCTTGATGGCGCTGTCTACCTATCTGGCGACCAATGACCATATCAGCTATAGCGCCGCTAACAAAGACATGCCGATATTGATTGAACATGGTACGCATGACCCTGTGGTGCCTGTGGTTCTAGGCGAGCAAGCACAAAATTTGTTATCGGCGAAAGGCTATAGTGTCGTTTACCATACCTACCCGATGGCGCATCAAGTTTGTATGCCACAGATTCAAAATATTGGTCAATGGATGAATAAAGTTTTGGCTTAGACAATTGAGCTGTAACTTAATGTAATACAGAAGGCGTTTAGGTTGAAAACCGATAGGCAGGTACTATATAATAGTCAGTCTTATTGGGGATGTTCTGGCTTCGACGCTGGTGATGAAACTCAATGATGCATGTCGAGAGTGTATGTCCTCTCGTTAATCAAACATATATTGTTATAGTCGCAAACGACGAAACTTACGCTCTAGCAGCTTAAACCCTGCTTACTTGGTTGCTGATCACCTACAGTTGGTCAACTAAGTTGAAGCGTCCGCATGTAGGCTCGCCACAAGTGATTGTCTCAATCGCTTGGGTTCAAAAGTAGAGAATCGTCCAATCCATCCTGACTGTCGGATCGGTGCGGATTAAAACTAAAGACAGAAACTAAACATGTAGATTCATGAGCGTAATGCTGGCGGACGCGGGTTCAACTCCCGCCATCTCCACCAAATATTTTAAATAAAGTCAGTCACTTAGGTGGCTGGCTTTTTTTATGACATCATTTTGACATCATTGGCTGGCGAGAAGATGTCAGTCAGTTGTGAGCTTGGATATCTCAAGCTTGTTCTGATCACCGTGCAACCAACGACCATACCTCTTAATTAGCATCTGTAAGCTATGGCCCAACTGGTTGGCAACAAATACTGGATTCACATCAGACATGAGTAACATGGTGGCATAGGTGTGCCTGGCGTTATATGCTGGACGATGCCTTACTCGAGTAGACTGCATTGCTTCAATCAAGCGCATGCGAGCAGGCTTCTCATTGTAGAAAGGCTCATTGGTTTCTGGACATATCATCACATAGTCATCACTGAGCTTCATAGCATTCAGTGCTTCAAGCGCTCGCTTCGAGCGGTCATTCAAATAGACTTCACGCGCAGTATGGGTTTTGGTGACTTGCTTCTCAACGCCGCGCACACGGCTTTTATTAATAATCACTGAGCCGTTAAACCAGTCAATATCCTTCCATCTTAGAGCGTTCAGCTCACTAGGGCGACATCCAGTCCAAAAAGCCACTTCAAAATACCAATAATAAAAATGGTCTTTATTGGTCAAATTTTTATCTAACCAATTTAATAGCGCATTCATCTCATCACGGGTAAATGGGTCCGGCAATCCCGATTGCACTTTTTTATTCTTTATCATCGCCATTGGGTTTTCTGCTGGCGTGATAAGACGCAATTCAATAGCCTTTTCAAATACGCCGCGCAGTGGTACCAGGCAGTTATTGAAAGTCTTGTCGGACTTAAAGTCGATATCGGCAATGATGTCACGTATTAGGTCAGAGGTTATTTCATGGATTGGCATCAATGCCATATCTGGCATCCAATGCTTATTTAATGCGCTGACATAATCCTTTTTCGAGTCCATGTTGGCTTCGCAGTGCTTAAGGTATTTTTGCGCGACTTCTTGGAATAAGGCGCCATCGCCGACGATGACGCTATCATCATTAACCAATTCACCTTTTGCGCTGGCGAGGTCTGCTTCTGTGAGCACACCCCATTCGGCTTTGGTGATTAGGTCACGTCTAATTTTAGCAGCTGCCTTGATGCCCTCCGCAGTGATGGGGTGTGGTAGCGTGACGTGATAGGACTTACCATCTCGTCTAAAGTAGACCTGGATACGCCCCGATCTAAGCCGGACGCCCTGCGGTAACGTTGCTCTGCTTTCTGAGTCATCCACTTGTTATATCCTCTTATTGAGTAATATAGGTTACCAGCTTCCTTCATCCAAACAACGTTTTCTGGCCACTCTCGCTTACGGTGAGTAAGCTTTTGCTCGTCGATACCGGTAAGAGCAGCGAATTGCTTGGCGTCTACCCAATCAAGCGGGGTTAGGCCCATCTGATGGAGTAATTCGATAGTGACTTTCGATTCATTTGGCATTTCTTGCACTCCTATCTTGTTGTCTGGCCAACTCCTTAGCGACTTGAGACTTAATTACTATTTCATCATATTCATGCTTAGTTATTCTTTTAACAAACAAGCCGTCATCGTACCAATAGGTCTTGCCGAATAACCCTAGTTT
Source organism: Psychrobacter sp. UBA6291 (assembly GCF_002439405.1). Lineage (NCBI taxonomy): Bacteria > Pseudomonadati > Pseudomonadota > Gammaproteobacteria > Moraxellales > Moraxellaceae > Psychrobacter > Psychrobacter sp. UBA6291. The sequence continues at coordinate 70,036 of NZ_DJUD01000024.1, forward strand.
CTGATAAACCTTACTCATAAGCTTCTCCTAATACGTCTATGCGTAGTTGGTTAAAGGCATGAGCTATCAACGCATCTTTAGCTGCAATCTCGCTATTACCTGAACAGCCAACCATTACATCAATCTCAACATTGATTATTACGGTTGCAGAACAAATAGAGCCTGTCTTAGTGAAACCTAAAACCCTAACTTCATTTTCAAAATCACTCACAATCATGCTCCTTGTTTAAAGTGTGAGTTCGGCTCAAGAGCATCGATGAAATGCACAAAACGCCAAATATCGCCTATTGAGTCCATATATCCATCGTCGTCATAGTCAACGATGACCGCTCGAGTAAAATTAGCCATCCTTTTTGCCTCGTCTGGCGATTTATTACTGAATCCGCATATTGCCCCATAACCATCATCAAGCCACTGTTGCACTTCAGGCTTCGGTATTGGATGTTCATCCATCAAAACCGCGTGATGCTCTTCATCTGTAGTGCCTGCAGATTTGCAACTGGTCACGATATACATCAGGTTTTTGTTGCCATTGAAAGTAAATATATTAGTAATACCATCAATTGGTTTTGAGCTATAAAGACGTATTGGCACATCTTTGATTTTGTAATGCTTACCGATAATTTGACCTATTTTTCCTAGGTTCTTAAGGCAATTGCCTCGGAGCAATATATTCTTGTCTTTTTCTTTTTTTATATCTTCAATGTAGCCTGCCACAGCGCGCTTAACATCGGGGAATTTGCCATCAATTAAACCTCTGAACGTTCTAAAGTCTTCGTCTTTGGCACAAACAAGGTCGCCCGTTGAGGCTTGTAGATGGACGCTGTATTTAGTTTTGATGGCGTCTTTGATACAGCGACGGTTAATGATGTAAGAGAAGTCATCACCTTGATAGTCTTCACAGACAATCCAGCGCAATAGCTGATGGCCATCAGTAGAGTAGGCCAAGACTTTATTATCACCGCCGACGAAGTAAACACCTTCTAGGTAATATCTAACGTCTTCTTTGGCAGCGGCACATAACATGGCTTTTAAATAAGCTGTTTTTAATTCGATTAAATCCATGACTATCTCCGTCCTTCAAAGTTGTTTTGGCAATCAAAGCAGCGCTTAACACCGCCAATGGCGCGCCGCTTACTTGGTATTTCTTCGCCACATTCTTGGCATTCGATTAACGATGCAATGTCAAACGTTGGCAGTACACGCAGGCGAGCTTGCATTTCAGCATCTATACGGTCTTGGGCGAGGTCGATATCATCAGCCATTAGTTACTCTCTCCCGTAAGCATTAGATATAAATAGGTTGGCATGCCTTGCTTCTGACGCCTGCTTAGATGCTTCATATACCTCTTCATCAAAACCATTCATTGGATCAGTGACATAGTTACTACTCTCACTGATCGGGTTGTCTAGCTTGTGAATGGCAATCTTTGCATCATGTGCCGATTGCTGACGGTCAAAAGCATCTCCTATCACGCCAGCCACTGCCGAAACAGTATTCAGTGCAATAACAAGTAGCGCCATGAGTCCGATTGCTGCGAGCATGTTCTTTGCGAATTTCATAGTAGTTACTCTGTGTCGTTGTGATTGATTAGATTATAGTTAAAACTATAAATAGCTGTCAATAGTTTTAACAATAAAAATAGCTTTGACTTTAAAATAGAGTAATTTGCGCAAATAAAAGACACAAAAAAAACCGCCATAAAGGCGGTATTTAAAGGGGCTTAGCTTTAATGTTGGGCGAATGTGTATCGAACACGCCCAAATAGTTTAAATTGAGCAAAGCTGTCTCTATCGATTACTTGGTCAGGATAATTATCTTTATCTGAATTATCTGACTTTAAAACGACTGTGCCATTTAAGTTTCTAATAGCTCGTTTGCATATCATTTCACTGTCTGCTTGGAACACATAAATTTTATTGTTTACAAAGTTATCAAATTCACGCTCATTTGTATCGACCAACATTAGTGTGCCATGCGGAATAGTGTAGCCCATGCTATCGCTACAGGCATGCATCAATACCAAGCCGTCGCCATTGATAGGCATATTGTTACTACGTAAAAATTCAACCGTAAAAGCTTGTGTATGGGCTTCAGGGTACTGCTCATTGATGTACCCGCTGCCACAGCTAGCCTTTATATCTAAATACTTAACCTTGACTAGCTCGTAATCAGACTGCTTACCAATAGATATGTATTGGGCATTGTCATGCTCATCATAGACAGTATCTTTGGTTGATAAGTCATAATCGCCTTCGCCAGTTATTAGCCAGTCTACATCTGTTTGCAGAACCTTTGCTATATCGTTTATAAATCTTGACCGCTTAGACTTGCCAGCTTCAAGCTGGTAGTAGCTAGGCTGCTTCATACCCACCGCATCTGCGACTTGTTGTTGTGAGAGGTTAAGGCGCTCCCTAGCAAATTTCAACCTATCCGGCAGAGTGCTCATACTGACCTCGATATTAAAATGAATAGTAATTACCCATACTTTATAGTCAAAACTATATAAGGACAAACAGCTAAAACTATTGATTTGTTATAGTTAAAACAATATAATCATATAAAATCTATAGTTAGGACAATAAAATGCCCACTCTTTATCAATCATACTCCCAACTCGTAGCTCATTTCGGCGGTCAGCAAAAGACAGCTAATGCTTTAGGTTGTACTCAACCTTCAGTTTCAGCATGGGTTCAAGGCAAGGCCAATATGTCAGCTGCTTTGGCATTAAAGGCAGAGCGTTTAACCGCTGGCGAGTTTAAAGCTGTTGACCTTTGCCCCGCATTAGCTGAACTCGAAACCACTGATTAAATACTACAACCACCCACTCATCAACAAAACGTTTTTAATTATAGGTAGGACACGATGGACGTAATAGACGCAGCACACAAGACAGTACATAACCCTAAGCATGGCGGTTCAACAGCCATTGCCGCACGCATGGGTATGTCGAGCACCGTATTAAACAACAAGGTTAATCCAAACACTGATACTCATCATTTACGTTTGGATGAAGCAATCACAATTATGGAATACACCAACGACACGAGCATCATTCAAGCGATGGCCCAGCGTCTTGGTGGTGTGTTTTGTAAGGTTGATGGTGAAGCGACGCAGGCAAGTATCATCATGACGGCATTATCTACGTCAGCCTGCCAGGGCGACATCATGAGTGAGATGCAGCAAGCGCTAGAAGATGGCCGCATTGACTGCAAAGAACATGACGCGCTACAGACAAAGATTCAAGATGCCATGGTCGCGCTGCGCACATTGAGCGTTCAAATCACTAAGCATTGTGAGGGAAAATGACATGCCAGCCAATAATTGCCATAACTGCTCATATTGTAAAAGCGTCGCTGCCGTAGAAGTCACTGGTGACGAGCATGCAATCAAGCGTGAGTTTGAGCGCATCGAGCGCACCAGTCAGGCCAAAAACAAAAGTGACACGCAAACAAAAAGCCCATCAGCGGGAACTGATGGGCTTTAGGTGTTTCTGAAATACAAACAATGAATGAGGGAATCTTACAATGAATATTCAAACTTTGCAAATAAATAATCAAACGATGAGCAGTCGTGAAATCGCTGACTTATGTGAAAAACAACATGGTCATGTTAAACGTGATATCGAAACCATGTGTCAGCAAATCGAAATAGATGCATCCAAATTTGGATACACCTATATTGACGCATCAAACCGCCGTCAATTTGAATACATGCTTGATAAGGACTTAACAATTACTTTGGTTGCTGGCTATAACGCACAATTACGCTATCGCATTGTAAAGCGCTGGCAAGAACTTGAAGCCAACGCCAGTTCACCAGTAATACCTCAATCGTTTGCTGATGCCCTGCAGTTGGCAGCAGACCAAGCGCGCCAGCTTGAACTAGCCAAGCCTAAAATCAGTCACTATGACAATGTGGTTGAGCGTGCTGGCTTGTTGAATGCCACACAAGTGGCTCAAAAGGTTCGTCTATCAGCAGTTGCGATGAATAAGATACTTGATGAGCTCGGCGTCTATAACAAGGCTGTGAAGCGTTCGCGTGTGTTCCAGCAATGGTTTATCGATAAAGGTTTGGGTGAAGTTAAGCAGACTGATCAAGGTTTCTCACAAGCTATGTTTACCAAGCGCGGTGAAGCATGGATCATTGAGCGTTTGATTAGTGAGGGGGTAGCATAATATGCATTTTTATATGTTCAACCCTGCCGACTTCAATAACTCAGCACGCCATCTATCATTAGTTGAGCGTGCTATCTATCGTGACTTGATAGATATGTACTATCACAGCGAGAAAGCCATCGATACATCAGATATGGATAAGCTGGCACGTCGTCTGCTATGCACCAGTGAAGATTATCGCGCATCGTTGGAATACGTGCTTGATGAGTTCTTTGTAAAACGTGGTAAGCGTCATCATCATCACCGTATCGATAAAGAAATAAAAGCCTATCGTTACAAGAACCGTAACGCAGTTAGTAACGTAAGCGGTAACGCTGTAACGTTTGATGTAACGCAAGGTGTAACGCTCGGTAACGATGGTTGTAACGTTACGTGTAACGATGACGACACACCAATGACACCCGCAGAACGTACTCGTAAGTCTCGCCAAGATCGTAAGATAATGATTGATAGCCTTACCAATATAGGTGTGACAGTAGATAAGAGCATTAAAGCTGCTGACCTAAGAGAGTTATATGCAACTCACGCCGAAACTATTACAAGTAACGTTACAACCGATGTAACGAACACTGTAACGAATGACGATGATGTATGTAACGGTGGTAACGCAAAAAACGCTGCTATAACCAGTAACCATAAACCAGTAACCAATAACCATAAACCAGTTAGTGAGAGCGCACACACAAACACGGGCGAGGTAACTGTGGATAATTTCAATCATGGTTCTGTGGATAACTCTACTGACGGCAATCAATCATCAGACAGCCAACCAGTACCAGTTGCACCAGTAGTAATTCAACCATCAGCTAACCAGCCAGCAACCAAAGCTGACCAGATACGTAGCCAACGTGCTGACGACATCGAAAATTGGGAAGCGCCAACCATTGACGAGATGCGCGGTGAATTATTCAAAGCAGGCAAGATGATGCAGCTCACTGAAGACCAGTATGCTTTGCACGTAGGGGATTTCAAGGCCCATTATGCTGAGCAGGCGCTACTTGGCAAGCCGATAACTACTGAATCAAATCGCAAGGCAAAGCTGCGTAAATGGTTGGCGGGTGAGATTGACAAGCAGGCAGCAAACCAAGCACGTCAGGAAAAAGCCAAGGGCACGTTTAATATCGATAATGAGGATTGGGGCAACGGCGCTGGCACGTCGACCAACAGCTACGACAGCGACTTACCGCCAGTATTTCACCCAAGCCATAGCCAACCAGTACAGGCCAAGCTCGATCCAAGTAAGTGCTGCATATTTAACGGTCTACGCAAAGAGCCGCTGCCAAATATGGATATCGCTGAAACTTATGAATATATCAAACAGCAAAAGATGCCAGGCGAATCAGCTGATGAAACTTATGACAGAGTATTAACCCAAATGCAGGAGGCGGTATGAGAAATATCTACAACAAGAAAATAGTCCAACGATACGAGTTTATAGCAAGCAACACGGTACAGGTCTATTACACAGACGGCACTAAAGAGACCATGAGCCGAACCAGTTTCAATCAGATTATTAAGGGGTAAGTGGTGAATAAGAGTATTCAGTCATTAGGTCGTATGAAGTCAGGCAAGATGAATAACACTGAGAAAGCGTACGCCCAACATTTAGAAATGCAGCGCCGAGAAGGTGAGATTTCTTATTACTTATTCGACGGCATTAATCTGCGCTTGGCAGACAATACATTTTACAAGCCAGACTTCTTGGTGATGCGTTCAGGTGGTGAATTAGAAATCCATGAAGTGAAAGGTCATTGGACAGATGACGCTCTTGTGAAGATTAAAGTGGCTGCCGATAAATTTCCTTTTAAGTTTATAGCAATTATGAAGCAAACCAAAAGAAATGGTGGTGGTTGGGATATTAGAGACTTCTAATACTGCGTTTTAGCAAAATTTTATGGTGTATAGGTTATGAGCGTTTATACAGTAGTATGCGGAAACTGTTATCAGCCTATTCAGTTTGCAGTCAGTGACTTAGTACTTAGGCCACGACCTGCCAGCAGTGATTATCCGGATGGGTTTCTAATGGTGAAGTGCTCACAGTGTGATTGTTTTAACCCACCATCTGGCATGCTGGAATATGAATTAATAAAAGAAGAGTGGTCGGATTGTCACCATAATTAAATATATTTAAGGAGAAGGGTTGTGAGCGAGATTGCGATTGAAGTTGCTATTGGTAGCGAATGGCTAGACAAGAAAGGTGACGTGATTAACGTCTTGTCGATAGATAATGAAAAGGGCTTGGTGACAATTGAGTGGCCTAATCACAAGAAGCGCGGAACTAGGACTGTCAGCATTCAGAAGTTTCTTAGTCAGGTTAAATCAATTGATGCAAAGGCTGAGCCGGTAAAGGAAGATACTGCCAAGCCAGGTGACCAATTTATTGCAATATGGGTTGATGAATCGCGCCGCAACTTTGGTAAGTCTCCAAACCTACAGCTATCAAACCAAGACTGGCTCGAGCGCGGTATGCACGCTAAGACAGTTAAGTTTAATATTGGCGCTGGCGGGCTGCCACCGGAAGTAAATTGGGAGGACCGCTGCGCTGCAATAGCAATGATTGAAGACAAGCCAGCCAGAGCGCTGGCTAGTATATTGTTATGGGGTAGCGATACTAACTGGGATTGGTCACGGCAGTTCGATGAAGTAGTGCAGTATTTAGCTGACAATATGGTTGAGCGCTGCAATAAAGATGGGCGAGTAGCGCCGCAGGCGTGTCGTCACAGCTTGCTTGAGCTGGCACGATTGATGGCGCGCATGGTATTACATTTCGAGTTATATGAGCTGTGGGATGTTTATACAGTTAAAGGTAGGTTACAGTTTTCAGGGATAGAGGTAAACGTTAATACATATAGCCATGCCTGGTTAACTTACCAACGCCATATGACTAACGACCTATTTGATATGGTTGTCATAGCTGATCATTGCGTAAGCGATTACCTCCAACAATTAGCACGGTCTCATTAACTTATAGTGCTTGACCCATGACTGCCGAATGGGGTAGTATTTGTCATACTGGCTTCAGTTGTAAGTAGAGCCAAAGAAATAAAAGACGACAGCTTAATTGCTATCGTCTTTTTTTATGTCTGATTGATTTAGCCACAGTCAGCACATGCCATAGAGACACCCGCTAGCAGGTGGCACTGCAACCCAAGCCGAAGTCTTCACTGATTGATGCACGTTGCATGTGGCGTGTAGTCATCATGATGTGATGGCGCCTTCTTACAAGCTTCCTTACCCACGTTAGAAATAGCGTGGGCTTTTTTATGTCCCGCATTTAGTAGGTATTATTATGAGAGAGATTAAAGGTCACATCATCAACCCAACTAATGACACATTATCATTGGTAGCGATGGACGAAAAAGGGCAGGGCAACGCCAATCATCATTATCAAGTAACGCATAGCAATAGCACGCTAGTTGATGTTCGTTTTCAAAACGGTCCTATTAACGAGAATGGCGTAAATGGCTTAACAAATGAAGTGTTGCTTGAGATTGTTGCAGACCGATTGCGCGGTTTTCAAGATGGCGAATATCGCTGCAAAGAAAATTCCTGCGCGTTGACTCATATTGAAGAAGCGCAGCACTGGTTGCAACAGCGAACTATTGAGCGTATGCGTCGTGGTGTAGAAGGCACACATAAAAAATAGCTATTACTTAATACGTGATAATACCTAATAGATTTACCCACGTTAGAAATAGCGTGGGCTTTTTTATGCCTAACGTTTAGTGAGGTGTGATAACCATGAGATATGAATGCACAAGCGAGACGCTGTATATCAACTATCGCACAGGCGAAACGCTAGAATATAGACACTCGAATCTAAAGCTGCTTACTGCTAGAGCCAACAACGGCAACAGTGATGCCAAGAAGTATATGGCTTTGATTGAGCCAGACAATAAGAAATGGAAACCAAAGCCATGCCATCCACACCATGCCGCCAATACCGCTGCCCAAACATAGTTAAACGTAAAGACAAAGGATACTGTGATGACCATGCAGACCAACGCAGCAACTGGACCAAGCGACCAGACCGCAGCGGTAGCACAACCAAGCGCGGTTACGGCCATGCTTGGCGTAAGCTACGCGCGCAAGTACTTGAGCGTGATGGTCATCTTTGCGTGGCTTGTCAGCAGGCAGGCAGGTTCGTGCCAGCAACCGACGTCGATCACATAGTGCCAAAGTCTAAAGGCGGTACGGACGAGCTCAGCAACCTACAGTCGCTATGCAATCCGCATCATAAAGCTAAGACAGCTAATGAGTAAAAACCATGCTTAAATTTATCAAAGTACGCAAGACGATTATCAATGCAGCAGATATTGAATCCATACAGCCCGGAACATATCGAGATCATAATGGGTTGCAGCAACATCGCATAGTGGTCACATTGCAAAACGGTAACCGCCATAACTTTAGTATTGATTCTAGCTCTGAGGTTCAGACTGCAATTGACGATATATTTAATGAGATATCTCGCTTAAATAAATAGTTTTTCAGGGGGAGGGTGGGTTCGGAGTTCAGCTGGAAGCCCCGAATGACCGCCCCCTAAAGTACATTTTTACGAGCGTTTAATTAAAAGTTTGCCCTATTGACCGGCTAAGGATTATTTGCTATGGGAGGAATTGCGGCGGTACCAGGACGCGGCCGCAAGGCTGATCCGAGAAAATCGAAAAATAAAAATATCAACGTTCCCGAATTTAGCGAAGTGGTCGATATCGAACCGCCAGAATATATGAGCGATTTAGAATTTGCGCCGATGATTTGGCGGTCCATCGTTCCTGAATTACTTGAAAACGAATTGCTCAGAATTACGGATATGCACAACGTCGAAGTGTTTTGCATGGCCTACGACACTTATCGCAAAAGCCAGATGGAACTTGCAAAAGAAGGCGTTACCGTTATGGGAGCTTCAGGCAGTCCGATTAAAAATCCAGCATTAACTGCACTTAACGAGGCGGCAAGACAAATGGCAACTTTTGGTAGCTTACTAGGATTAGATCCGTCATCTCGTCAACGCTTAACGGGTGCTGGCGATAAAAATCAAACCAACCCATTTGCAGGTGTTCTGAATATGTGACGGATGCTCAAGCGAGATAAATATGGCCGATTATCCTAATGTTGATATCGCCAATAAGTGGGCAAGAGCAGTCGTCAAAGGCAAAGTTCCAGCATGCAAATGGGTAGTTCTGGCTTGCCAACGTCACTTAGACGACTTAAAAGCATCAAAAAAACGTGACTATCCATACAAATTTGACCCAAAAGCCGCCGAAAAGAAGATACTTTTTGTTGAATTGCTGCCTCATACGAAAGGTGAGTGGGCCCTAAAGCGCTTAAAAATTCAGCTTGAGCCATGGCAAAAATTTGGCATCGCGGTCACGTTCGGTTGGATGCGTAAAAAAGATGGCTTCAGACGCTTTCGTGAGTCCTATTGGGAGGTGCCACGTAAGAATGGTAAGTCGGCAATTGCTGCTGGCGTCGCTCTTAATATGTTTGCCAATGATGGCGAGTTTGGTAGCGAGGTTTATTCAGGCGCGACAACCGAGAAGCAGGCATGGGAGGTTTTTAAACCTGCTCGCTTGATGGTATTGCGGTCGCCTGCTTTGGTAGCAGCGACTGGCCTACAGATTAATGCAGCAAGCCTCGAGCGCCCTGATGATGGCTCTTTGTTTGAACCAATTATCGGTGACCCACCAGATGGTCAGTCACCACATTGCGCCATCGTCGATGAGTATCATGAGCATCCGGATAGCCGTCTTTATGACACGATGCAAACGGGTATGGGCGCGCGCCGCCAACCGATGATGTTTGTCATCACCACAGCCGGTCACAATATTGAGGGCCCATGTTATGAGCTGCGCAGTCGTGTGCAAGACATGCTGCTTGGAAATGTACCAGATGATGAATTATTTGGCTGGATTTGGAGTATCGATGACGGGGATGATTGGACAGACCCAAATGTCCTGATCAAAGCCAACCCAAATTATGACGTGTCTGTATATGCTGACTTTTTAGCATCACAGCAAACCAAGGCGATTAATAACGCCAGTCGTCAAAACTCTTTTAAGACCAAGCATCTAAACGTTTGGGTATCAGCAAAATCAGCGTTCTTTAACATGGAACATTGGCGCGCGTGTGCTGATGACACTTTAAGTATTGATGATTTTTCAACTACGCCTTGTGTGATGCCGATTGATTTGGCGTCAAAAATTGATATTGCCGCGCGCATTAATCTGTTTTATCGACATGAAGATGACGGCAAGCTTCATTACTACTGCTTGGCGCCATGGTTTTATTTACCAGAAGACACGGTTTATAAGGGTGATGAGAAGCAAGCGGTTGAGCGGTACCAAAAGTGGATGAATCAAGGGCTGCTTGAAGTGCACGATGGTGCTGAAAACGACCTGAATGCTATCGCTGAAGACTTGGTTTCTGATGCGGGAAGCTTTCCATTAACCGAAGTGCCTTACGATGAATGGGGTGGTTTCCAAGTTGCGGCTACTATTGAAGCGGCAGGCTATGATGCGGTGAAGATTCCTAAGACTGTTAAGTCTTTCTCTCCAGCAATGCGTGAGTTAGAGGCTGCAATGAAAGGCGGACGGTTTCATCATGACGGTCACCCAGTCCTATCTTGGATGATTGGCAACGTTGTATCACGCGAAGACGCCAACAATAACGTATTCCCGCGAAAAGAAACCAACTACAAAAAAATCGATGGTGCTGTTGCTCTATTAATGGGTATCAGTCGCGCCATGGTATTGGCTGGCGATGGTGGCGGCGATAATGGCTTCTACGATGACCCAATCATAATCGGCGTTTAATATTTAAGGGATTCAATGTGCGTAATCTAATCAAGCCCAAGCGTTTTGCAAAAGCTGCAAAAGCCGCCATTAGTTTTTTAGGCTTGGATGGACATCTGAGTCTAACGCCTAGTGATAATGTGACAACCAGAACAGCCAGTGGCAAAAACGTCACTGTGGATAGTGCCTTGCAGCTTAGTACTGTGTTTTCGTGTGTGCGCTTGGTATCTGAGACGGTTTCAACATTGCCACTAAAGGTTTATGAAACTAAAGCCGATGGCAGTCGTGTGGTGGCAAAGCAGCATCCTTTGTATGATTTGTTGTGCCGGTCGCCTAATTATGAGATGACGCCTGCACGATTCATGCAAATGATTGTGGCAAGCCTACTGCTTTGGGGTAATGCTTACGTTGAGATTAAGCGAAATGTAACGGGTAAGCGGATTATCTCGCTTGAGCCGCTTTTGCCGCAGCATGTCAGCGTGACCCGCAATAAAAACAATCAGCTGCTTCAGTATCACTACACAGATGAAGGTACACGCCGCGAAATTAATCACAAAGATGTCATGCATATTCGCGCGTTTGGCGTTGATGGCGTGATGGGTATCTTTACGATTAACAAGGGTCGCGAAACGTTTGCCACAGCTGCATCTGCTGAGCATGCCGCGGGCAAGTTCTTTGAAAATGGATTGCAAACGTCTGGGTTCTTAACTACTGACCAAAAGCTAACCACTGAGCAGCGTAACAAGCTTCACACCCATATCAGTAAGTTTATGGGCAGTAGCAACGCTGGCAAGACGATGGTGCTTGAGCATGGCATGCAATATAACGGCGTGACCATGAACCCAGAAGCAGCGCAAATGCTGGAGACGCGCTCTTTTGAGATTGAAGAAATCTGTCGTTGGTTCCGCGTGTCGCCCATTATGATTGGTCACTTTGACAAGCAAAGCTCATGGGCGGCGTCTGCTGAAGCGCAAGACTTACATTTTTTGAAGTACACATTTAGACCGCTGCTGGTCAATATTGAGCAAGAAATTCTACGTTGTCTTATCGGCAAAATTGATAGCGACAAGTATTACGTTGAGTTTAATGTTGAAGGCTTACTACGAGCAGACAGTAAGACGCGCTCTGAATACTATTCATCTGGTCTGAATAACGGTTGGATAAACCGTGATGAAGTCCGGTCTAAAGAAAATATGCCACCGATTGAAGGTGGTGATAAATACACAATTCAATCCGCACTTATCCCGCTTGATAAGGTGGGCTCAAACTACAGTGGAGTTACCAAAGATGAGCAAGCGAACAATGATGCCAAAAGCTGATTTTGAAGCAGCGCATGATGTAAAGATGCCGCTTGCTTTGGATCGATGGAATCCAGACATTAAAGCGTCAGACGATGACTCTGAAAACGTTATCAATATTTTAGAAGTTATCGGCTATGACTGGTGGACCGATGGTGGTATCACTGGCAAGTCTATTAGCACGCAACTCAAAAGATTTAACGGTGCAGATATTGTCGTTAATATTAACTCCCCTGGTGGTGATGTATTCGAAGGCTTGGCAATCTACAACATGCTGCGCGAATATGCTGGTCATGTGACTGTCAGAGTGCTTGGCATGGCAGCAAGCGCCGCATCATTTATCGCCATGGCTGCTGATGAAGTTAAGATTGCGCGCGCTGGCTTCTTCATGATTCATAATGCTTGGACTGGTGTTGGCGGCAATCGTAACGATATGCGCGAAGTTGCTGACTTCTTGGAACAAATCGATGCGACCATCGCTGATATTTATCATGTCAAAAGCGGTATGGATGCGACGGAGCTTTCATCGCAAATGGATAAAGAGACTTGGATTAATGGCAAGACAGCCGTTGAAACAGGCATGGCCGATAGCTTCTTGGACTCTGACGTAATTGCAGAGCAAACCAATAATACGGCTAAAGAGCGCATCGCGGCTCATAAACTAGATTTAATCATGGCGCAGGCGGGTATGTCTCGCAAAGAGCGCCGTGGTCTTGTAAAAGATTTAAAGAGTACGCCTAGCGCTACTCGAACAGATGCTACGCAAAACGCTGGCGTTGACTTAACGGGCTTGATTGACGGTCTGCAAAACGCGATTGATTCAATCAAACTGCAATAAACACACTTAACCATTCACCTCGCTGCCTATATGGCGGCTTTTTTTGTGAGAAAAATTATGGATCCTGAAGATATCAAAAAAGACGACGTAGCTAATCAGCTAAAGCTGGTCAATGCTAGCGTCAAAGAGCTGACTGAAAAAGCGCTGCCAAAAGCTGAAAACGCTTTGAAAGAAGCGCAAAAAGCTGGCGAGCTATCAAATGAAACTAAAAAAGAAGTCGATAAATTGCTTACCGACTTAAATACTCAGCGTGACTTGCAGAACCAACTAGCAACCCAGCTGGGCGAAGCTGAGCAGATGTTCGCACGCATTGGTAATAATGGTGGTCAAGCGCCTGCTCGCAATCGTGCAGGTGATTTGGTTATTGCTAATGAAGCAATGATTGAATTTAGTAAAAACGTCGCCGCTGGTCGCCGCTTGGCAATCGATATGCCGCGAAATGCGCTAACCTCTTTCGCGGTGAATCCAGTTGATGGCAACACTCAAATCATTACCAATCCAAATCAGCGCTTAACGGTTCGTGATTTATTGGCGCCTGGTGATACCGAATCAAATGCAGTCGCTTATCTGCGTGAGATGCTATTCACTAACGCGGCTGCGCCGGTCGCTGAAAACACCACCAAGCCTTATTCAGATATTACGTTTGAAGAAGTACTGTCTGGTGTCAAAACCATCGCGCACTTGATGAAAGTCGCCAAACAGACGCTTGATGACTTGCCGCAGCTGCGTAGCATTATTAACGGCCGTTTGCTTAATGGCTTGAAGCGTGTCGAAGATACTCAGCTGCTATTTGGTAGTGGTGTGGGTAACAACCTACATGGCATTTATACGCAAGCGACTGCTTTTGCCAATCCTAGTACTAAGACCACGCCTTCCAATAGCTTGGACGTGATGCGTTTGGCAATGCTACAAGTCACATTGGCAGAATTGTCGGCCACTGGTCACGTCATGCATGATATCGACTGGACTGATATTGAGCTGATTAAAGATGCCAACACCAAAGGCTACTTATTCAGCAATCCGTTTGGTACGTTAGAAGCGCGCCTATGGGGCCTGCCAGTTGCTCAGACTAATCAGGCGGGCATGCTTGGTAACTTCTTGACGGGTTCGTTTGCGGATGCCGCGCAAATCTTCGACCGTGAAGATGCGAACGTGGTCGTCTCTACTGAGAACGCTGATGACTTTGAGAAAAACATGGTGTCAATCCGAGCTGAAGAACGCTTGGCATTGGCCGTATATCGTCCGCAGGCATTCGTTAAAGGTTCGCTTACTGTAGGACCATAAGTTTAAAAACTATCGTTAATAGTACAAAACGCAACTTGTCTAACAGGTTGCGTTTTTTATTAAGCCAAAAGCAATTTATAAGTTGTTTTTGTCTTACTAAAAGGAGCAAGTCATGAAAGTTAAATTCAAAGATGTTATTTGCATGGGTAATCAGACATATAAAGCCGGTGAAGTTGGTGAGTTTACCGATATCACAGGTCAACAGTTGATTGATAAAGGCTATGTCGAAGCGGCTGCTGAGAAAAAAGCTGATGACGACGCTAAGGCTAAAGCGGCTGCCGAAAAAGCCGATAAAGAAGCTGCTGCGAAAGCTGAAAAAGAGGCTAAGGCGAAAGAAGCCGCTGCCAATACAAAGAAATAAGCTGAGTAATCATTATGTCTATAGTCAGTATTGAAACCGCTATCCATCACTTGCGCGCGGATGCTGATGATAGTATCGATATACAGCATAAGCTGAATGGCGCGCAAGAGATGGCTGAGCAGTATATGGGTCGCCGTATCTATGCCACTGATGCTGGGCTGGATGCTGCTATTGATGCCAATTCTATAGAGATGAATGCGCTCGATAGCTTACGAATTGGCGCTTTATCAGGTGATGTCAATAGTTATGCGGTCAAAACAAAGCTAGAACGCATTGAAAATCAAATGTATGAAAAGCTGATGGTAGCGCGAGGCATTGTGACTAATCCTGGTATCGAAGTGGCTATCTTGCTAATACTGGGTACGCTGTATGAACATCGGGAAGACGTGGTGATCGGTACCAGTATCGTGAGATTGCCACAAGCGGCCGAACATCGACTGCAACCTTATCGACGAATAATGGGGCTATGATATGCGTGCAGGCAAGATAAGACACCGTATCACGGTATATAAGCAAACTAGCGGGCGCTCACCAACGGGCGCAGTGCTACCACCAACCTGGACGGCATGGATTGTACTTTGGGCATCATTTGAGGCGCTATCTGTCAAAGATATACTGACAGCGCAAGCCGCGGGCAGTGAAGTGGAAGCGCGCTGTATGCTGCGCTACCGCAATGATATTGATAGTACGATGCAAATCGAGCACCGTGGTAAGCGGTATGATATCGACGGCGACCCAATGCCAGATAATCGCAGCGGGCGTGAATATATGACGCTGATGCTAAAGAGTGTTTGATTATTTCTACTTTGTTTCTGTGATTGCTAGATTAATGTTGTCACTCGTAATATACTTGGTCTTATTGTTAATTAATATGAGTAAGTTATTATGAAAAAAGTCCTAAAATGGATAGGTATAGTTGTCATCGCATTAATCGTCCTTGGGTTTATTGGTGCTATGTTGGGTGATGATACTGATGGCGCAACCACTTCTGACACGAAACCTAGTGACACTACTGCTGTCGAAAGCAATGAAACGGCATTGCCAGTGACTGCGCAGCAATTATTTGACGCTTATGATAGCAATGAGGTGGCTGCTGATAAACAGTACAAAGGGAAGCTACTACAAATCGATGGTAAGGTTGCAAGTATTGATAGTGGTCTTACAGATAGCGCCCAAGTGCAACTAGCTACCAGTAATGACTTTATGAGTGTTACTGCTACTGGTGATGAGGCTTTTGATGATGCGGCTGCTGGCTTGAGTAAAAATCAATCAGTCAGCTTATTGTGTCGTGGTGAGGGCGAGATTATTGGCTCACCAATGGTGGGCGATTGCGTTATTCAATAGTTTTCTATTAAATACTTATCATGAGATATTCACCTAAGCGAAAACTTCCCGCTCAGCAGTTAGACTGGGCGCAAATATGGATAAATCATTTGATTAAGAGTAATCAATGGTCGCTCGTTAAATCGATACCTATTGGTTATTATGTGTATGTGTATTTAGATGATGAATAATTAAAAGCTCACTTCGGTGGGCTTTTATTTTGAATAAAGTTTGCAACGCATGAGCTAATACAGTATATTTGCATTTGAGGCGTCGAAACCTCCCAATCAAGTAGCGCAATCCACAAGCGTAATTCGTGGTTTTTTTATGCCTATGCAAAAGGCAAGCTCTCATAATAGCTATCTGTGTCGTTGTGATAAACCACATGTTTCTATGTCGAGAGGGCGGCAGCCATACAATACCTTTCGTGGGGAAAACTGCCCGCCGTTCTACTTGACGGTTTCGAACCTCTCGGCGCCCTATTTTGGGCAAATTCGAAGAAATAAGTAGGAGTTCATCATGAACACATTAACATTCAACGGTAATACCCTTACTACTATCAACCAAGCTAATCAAATTTGGCTAACGTCTGCTGATGTAGCCAAAGCTCTTGGGTATAAGAGCACTCGTTCCTTAACCAATCTTTATAACGCTAATTCAGACGAGTTCTCGGCTAACATGACCGAGGTCATCGAGTCAGTGACCTCGTCGAAAACAAAGGGCTTGAAGGTAAAAACCCGCATATTTTCATTGCGTGGCTGTCACTTACTGGCTATGTTTGCCCGTACTGATATAGCCAAGGCTTTTCGCGTTTGGGTGCTCGATATACTCGACCGCGAAACAAAAACAACACCACGTCAGCGGACGCCACTGCGCCAAGCCTGTGACCGTCTCGCTGTTGGTAATATGTTGGTCAGTGATGCTTATAAACTGGTAAGCAATCATTATAATGTCGAGCATATCGACCAAATACCGGAAGCCAGTCTGCCGGAAGCGGTTGCCTTTGTTTACAACATGATACTCATGAAGCAGCAGGCAAGTGCTAAAAATACGCAATATGTGAATGACATGTATGCAATCGGCAGCAAAAGGGTTGAAGAAACCCGCCATGCTATCGGTGTGATAAAAAAGGCACTGGCATCGCTGGACTGCGGTATTGAAGTCGTCCGGCAGCACAATGAAACGCAGTTTAGTGTGTTTGAAGGCCTGAAAAGTCAGACTACGAGAGAAGTAAGGTAACTCAACAAACTAAAAAATATTTAAAGAAACCTCAATCAGTAATGATTGGGGTTTTTTATTATTCAAAGCAAAACCCCGAAGCTGGCAGGCTATCGGGGTTTTTGTATTTACGCCTAACGCAAATAGGAATAAATCATAAATGAATTTTAACATAGATTTAAACGGAGTGCTGACTAAGATGCTAGACAAATACGAAAGCTCGAAGACAGTAAGACATCTAATCAACTCATTGGTTTTTATATTGTTTTTGTTTGTCTTAGGTGGGTTTATCCAAGCTATTAAGTGGTGGTGATATGAGCATAGATTTTAGAATAGAAGGTTTAGAGCATCTTGAAAGCCAGTTTGACAGACTTGCGGAAACATCCAAAAAAAAGGTAATGATGAAAGCTTTAAATGCTGGCATTGCGCCCATCAAAAAAGAAGCCAAGGCCAATGCGCCAGTAGATAAAGGCGTCTTAAAAAGTCAGATTCGCTCTAAGCAAATGCGCCTAACTGCCAAACCTGCCGTCGGTATCTATGTGTCGGGCAAAGCGTTCTATTGGTACTTTATAGAAAACGGTACGAGCAAAATGGCCGCCGCGCCGTTTCTGCGACCTGCAGCAGACAGCAAGCACGAAGAAGGCGTCGGCAAGTTCAAGGAAAAACTAAAGGCTGAGATTGATAAGGTAATGATCGGCTAAAAGGAATCTTCGATGAAAGCGAGTGAAGTGATATACAGCAACCTTGGGCCGCTATTTGATAGCAATGTATGGCCGCTTGTCAGACCAGAAGGTGAAAAAGGACTGCCTTACTTAGTCTATACCGTGCTTAATACCAACGCGACCAACGTAATATCAGGCTACACAGGGCGCGAAATGGCATATCTGCAACTGGATGTTTATCACAACAATTATGACGGCTGCGAGGATACTACCAATGAAATGATTCGAATACTCAACCAAAACGTAAAACCCTTTCATTATGACAGCCGCCGATACATCTATGACGAAGAAGGCAAGCTATACCGCCAAAGTATCGAATGTCATATTTGGCAAACCAACAAACAAACCCCAACCCCATAGCAGCCGCTATATCAAAACAAGGAAATGATCATGGCCGTATCAACCGATGGCTTAGTAAATACCCAATATACATGGGAGATTGCTACTGATGACGTACCAACGTTTAATAAAGTAGAGTTTCTCAATAAAATGGATATGCCTAATCTACCCAAAACAGTGGTAGATGTAACCCCAAGTGATGCAACGCACACCATCAATGCGGTCGCAAACTTCCGCGAAACAGGTGAGTTGCCGTTTACGCTTTACTATATGCCGACAGATCCGCAGCACATAGCGCTTAAAGCTGCTTTCAATGCTGGTACCACATTTAAAAATAAGATTAAGTTTGTTGATGCTGCAGGCGAAGGTTTTGCGTTCGACGGCATGCTCAAAGAATTTAATCTGGTCGCTGAGCAAAAAGACATGCTAAAAGTCGAAGGCGTGTTGGTTATTAGCTCTGACGTTACTGCTGTTACTCCATAGTACTAATACAACCTTGCTAGTAAAAAAGGCGTAAGAAGCTAAAAGCTCTGCGCCTTTTTTATTGCCCATAAATTATTTTTATAAATCATTCAAGGATAAAAACATGTCAAAGCCAGTCGCTAAAAAGAAAGTATTGAGCAAAGCAGATTTTATGCAGCTAAAAACCAGTGTGAAGTCTGTAGAAATTCCTGAGCTTGGTGAAGTATTTATCAAGGTAATGACTGCTGCTGAGCGTGAAGGCTTAGAGCGTCATATGCAAAAAGAATCAAAAAACAACGGCGTACGCGCTGTGATATTTATCTACTCAGTGTGTGATGAAAATGGTGTTTTAGAGTTTAACGATGACGACTTGGAAATGGTCAAAAACTTTCCGTCTGCCATTGTGTCAAAAGTATTCGACGCATCAAGCGACATCAACGCCCTGCAACCAGAGGCAAAAGAAGAAGCTGCAAAAAACTAATAGCCCACCCTCTACGTGCTTTTAAATTTCGACTTGCTGCTCACCTGGGAAAAACAGTTGCCTGGATTGATGACAATATGACATCAAAAGAGCTAACTGAGTGGCAAGCATTTTATGAGTATGTAGAGCCGTTCGGTGGGAAGTTTTTAGATATACAGTTTGCCACTTTGCGCAAGCAGAATTATGGCGGTGAGGAGCAACTAAGCGTTAATGACTTTATGCTGTTTGATTATAGCTTGCAAACGCCTGAACAAAAAGAACAGCAACGGATACAAGACGCCAAACAGCAAGCACAAGCTCAAGCAGCCGCGCTAAAAGACTTTTTTAAATCAAAAGTCAATCAGCAGAACAATCACAATTAATCATAGGGTGGCGATATGGCGTCGGTATTAAGTAGAATCCAAATCATTATGGAGGCTAACACAGCCAGATATAATAATGAGATGAGGCGGGCGCGTGAAAACTCAAGTACCACTTTTTCTGAGATAGGTAAAAGTGCCAGCAAAGCAGCTTTAGTTGTGGGCACAGCGCTGGCAGGTATGGGCGCCTTATCCATAAAGACAGCCATGTCGTTTGAAAGCTCGATGGCTGAGATTGATAAAACCGTAGAGTTTACTTCAAGCAATGGCTTGGCAAATATGCGTAAAGAGCTGCAAGCACTGACAACACAGATACCGCAAACCTTTGAAGAATTGGCAGCTGTTACCGCTACCGGCGGTCAGCTGGGTATTGCAGAAAAAGACTTGGTTCACTTTACTGAAGTCATGGCAAAGATGGGTGTTGCTTTCGATATACCAGCGCAGCAAGCCGCCGATAGTATGGCGAAAATCGCTAACGTATTTCAGATACCGATTGCCAATATTGACCGTCTGGGCGATGCGATTAATACGCTATCAAACAACACTCCTGCCACCGCCGCCCAGCTCATTGATTCACTACAACGTGTTGGCGGTGTCGCTAAAGTCTTTGGCTTGTCAGAGGACGCAACGTTAGGCTTGACCGGCGCATTGATTGCCATGGGTAAGCCTGCCGAGGTTGCATCAACTGCTGTTAACTCGTTATTAACTTCATTTTCTACACTGGACAATGCCACCAAGTCTCAATTAATCGGCTTTGAACAGTTGGGGTTAAATATTGATGATTTTAGTAAGCTGGTCGCAACTGACGGCAAGCAAGCTATTATCACTTACTTGGAGGCTATCAATAAGCTAGAGCAGTCAAAACGAATCGGCACAAATGCCTTAATTATCGGTAAAGAGTTTGGCGATGATATAACGATGCTCGCAGGCAGTGTCGGCGTACTCGAAAATAACTGGGCAATGCTTGGTGAGACTGCTAACACAACCAAAGAGTATTTTGGCTCAATGGATATTGAGTTTAAGAAAATCAGTGCAACGACTGCCAATAAAATGAAGTTATTTAAGAGTAACATCGATGGAGTGGTCGCTAGTATCGGCGAGGCATTTATACCTGCATTAAATGAATTGCTGCTAAATATGACCCCTATGGTCGCAACCATTGGCACATGGGTGTCTGCTAATCCCGAATTGATACAACAAATCACCCTTGTTGGCGGATCATTAATTGGCACAGTGTTAGGTCTAAAGCTAGCAGTTGATGGGTTTACGGCAGCAAAGACTACTGTTGACGGCTTGAAGTTAGCCTACGCTGCATTAGGCACTACGATGGGCTTGACAGTGCTAGGCCTTGGCATATTGCTTGCGACTGGGGCCTTAGTGTATCAAAACTGGGATGAAATAAAACGTGTCGTTAGTGAGAATCAACCTGCTTTTATTGCGCTAGGCGTAGCAGTAAGTGCGCTCACAGTGGCTTTGGTTGCAGCAAATGCGCCATTGATACTATTGAAAGTACAGGCAGCAGCGGCAGCGGTGCAAGCAGGTGTAATGACTGTGGCAACCGCAAGTTGGTCGGTGGCGGCAGGTGTAGGGGCCGCAGCAACTTGGACGTTCAATGCTGCACTAGCTGTTTTAACCAGTCCAATCCTTGCGGTGGTCGCGGCCATCGCCTTAATCGCGACTGGTGGCTATCTAGTTGTTAAAAACTGGGCTGCTATCAGTGCTGGGCTTAACGCTGAGTTTAATAAGATAAAAAGCTATGTCTTGAACACGGTTGCGACTATGCAAGCGGCTTGGGATAGAGGTGTGGCCAACACTCGTGGCGCAATTATCAACATCAAAAATACCATCGTAACTACGCTAAAAGAATTGCCTGGTCGTATGCTGCAAATCGGTAAAGATATCGTTAACGGTTTGATTAACGGTATCAAGCAAGGCGCAAGCGGTGTTGCTACTGCAATCGGCAGTATGGCATCAAGTGCAGTCGCTAAAGCCAAAAGTGTGCTGGATATTCGTTCGCCCTCACGCGTTATGAAAACAGTAGGGGAGCAGACTGCGCAAGGTATGGCAGACGGTATCAAGAAAGGCAAAAAGGCAGTCGTCACTGAAGCGCAAAAGATGGCGGCCGATGCGGTAAAAGCTGTACAAGATGGTGTTGCAAGTCTAAAGCGTGAGATTGCATTGTTTGGCAATGATAGCCCAATTGCTGCGCTTAAATACGATATTAGTGTCGGCAAGTTTGGCGCTGCTGATACCAGCCAACTGATGTCATTAACGCAAACCAAAGAGCAATTAGAGTTAACTAAGAAGCTCGCTGATGCCAATAATTCGGTGCAAGACAGTATCGATGGACTTATCAAGCAGCAAGCCTTGTTTGGTAATAACAGCTCGCTTGCTGCGCTCATGTATGATATTGAGCACACCGAGAAATACAAAGGCATCAATGAAGAATTGCTTGAAGTGCTTAAAGAGCAAACGCGGGCTTACGAGCAGCTGGGCATGACCGCGAAAGCGACTGACGCTATCAGGGCACGCTTTGCAATACTAGAAAAAGATAGAGAAAAATCTAGCGAAGCGCTAAAAGGTATGCTTGGCGGTATCGAGCAAGAAACGCCGTTGGGTAAAATACAATCTGACTACGAACAGCGATTGGAGATAGTGCGCCAATTTGAGCAGCTGCATACCGACGAAGTGCAAAGAGCGTCAGAAGCGAGAATGGCAGTCGAGCAGAGCTATCAAGATGCTAAGCGCAACCTAATGCTAACGCAAAGCGAGTCTTTGTTTGGTGATTTGGCAGGCATGGCCAAATCTTTTGCTGGCGAGCAATCAGGTATCTATCGTGCGTTGTTTGCAGTGGAGAAAGGCTTTGCTATTGCGCAGTCTGCAATGGCTATTCAGCAGTCTGTCGCCAAGGCAATGGCTGTTGGCTTCCCGCAAAACATACCTATTATCGGTCAAGCGGTTATGCAGGGCGCTGAGATTGTTAGTAACATCAAGTCAATTGCTATGCCTGTTGGTCAAGCGCATGACGGTATTGCATCCGTACCGCGCGAAGGCACTTGGGTGCTTGATAAAAATGAGCGCGTAGTAAAGGCTGATGACAACAAAAAGTTAAGCCGCTTTTTGGATAATAGCGAAGGCAGCAAACCTAATATCAACGTCAACGTAACCGTATCAATGGACGGCAATTCAAACGTCGAATCAAACAGTGCATACGGCAAACAAATCGGACAAGGACTAGCAGCTGTCGTCGTCAGTGAAGTCAATAAGATGACCCGACCAAACGGCACGCTCGATAGATTGTACGCAAAACGGTAATCAACCTATCTCAATCAACCAAAAGCCCACTACTCAGTGGGCTTTTTAGTGGGCAAACCTATGATAAAAACATTTCCTTGGCAGATGGATATGGGCGCGGTTGCTGACAAACAGTATCGCGTGAACAAAACACAGTTTGGCGATGGCTATGCACAGCTGTCATCTATTGGCATTAATAACACAACCAAAAACTGGTCAGGCACTAAGACTGGCGCACTTGATACCGTTATCAAACCTATTGAAGCGTTTATCGATGAGCACGCAGGCGCCAAGCCTTTCTTATGGACCGACCCGCACGGCAACACCAAACAATATACCTGCGCCGGTGTATCGATACCGCAGCGCAAAGGCGATCATTGGCAAATCACGCTCAACTTTGAGCAGTTTAATAATACTTAAGGATTGGTATGCAAATACAAAAAATAAACCTTGGCGCTCTGCCTAACGGCATCGGCGGTGACAGCGCCCGAACCAGTAATGGCAAGGTTAACGACAATTTTGATGCGGTAGCAGCTGAATTTACAGACGTCAAAGCCTTGATACCTAAAGTGACCTCTGAGCTTGGACAATCGACAACGACAGCGATATCACAAAAGCTGTTTACCGATACAGTCATTCCGACGTTCGAGGACATTGGCGTTGCGGGATCGATATCATTTGGTATTGGCATTACAACCAACCTACCGCCTGGCATGTCAGAGATGGAAGGCACGCGCATCAAGGGTCACAGTAATTACGGCAACTATCAATATAGCGATGGCTCGGTGATGTGCTATGTCCCCATGTTCTATTACCGCTGGGGACATGCAAGCAATCCTAATTATGCAACTCACGGTCTTAATTCATGCGATGTTAAGTCAAAACAAGCATTCGCAAGCATTGCAGCGGCACAAAGTGCAGGTTACGCAATTCATCGCGCTTTTTATGACGATGGCAAATTAAAAGACGGCTTCTTTGTTGACAAATATCAAGCGAGTAACAACGCAGGCAAAGCAAGCTCTATCAAAAATGGCATCCCATTATCATCCGCCGCCGCTAACTCCCCGTTCAGCGCACTAACTGGCTCACCTGCCAACAATTTAGCCGGGTCGATTGATGCTGTCAAAACCCGTGGCGCAAGCTTCTTTCCAACGACCATCTTTATCCAGCGCGCGCTATCGTTGCTGAGCATGGCTCATGCGCAATCAGCAACGAGCACAGCGGCATGCGCTTGGTACGATGCAGCTGGTGTAACCAATTACCCTAAAGGCTGCAATAACAACGCACTGCGCGACGTAAACGACACGAGCGTTATCTATGAAGAGA
The DNA here is from genome assembly GCF_002439405.1 of Psychrobacter sp. UBA6291. Taxonomy (NCBI): domain Bacteria; kingdom Pseudomonadati; phylum Pseudomonadota; class Gammaproteobacteria; order Moraxellales; family Moraxellaceae; genus Psychrobacter; species Psychrobacter sp. UBA6291. The sequence continues at coordinate 94,313 of NZ_DJUD01000024.1, forward strand.
CCGGCTACTTAACAGCGGGCAAAACAGGGTCAGCAAAACCATTTGCCAAGACCACGCACAACGGCCAGCACAGCGGCGTTGCAGACTTAAACGGCAATATGTACGAAGTGGCTTTAGGGTTGACGCAGACAGACGGTAATTTTTACATCTTAAAAACCAGTGCTAAAGCGTCAGCACTCACAAGCGGGGTAACGCTTGCGACCGACGCGTGGGGCACTGCTGCAATGACCAAAAGCTATGACTCGCTAGGTGCAAGCTATGGTGAACTCACAGGCGAGAGTCGCAGTTTTGCCATCGGCTCGACAACCAAGCAAGTATTCTCAAGCGCCAACAGTGGTCTGGCTTGGTCGGCATCCTGCGCAGGCATACCACAACTTGGCGGCTCAGATGGCACCAACATATTTGGCAACGACCGCTTCTACGACAATCGAGTTGAGCACTTGTGCCCGCTTGTGGGCGGCCACTGGAGCCACGGCACGGATGCTGGTGTCTGGATGGTCGGTTGCCACAATTCTCGGACGAACAGCAGCCACAGCATCGGTGTCCGGGCGGCCTTGTACCCTGTTTGACTGAGCGATAGCGAAGGAGTTTGAGTTGGCAGTAGACAGCGAGTCAAATTTAGATAAGAAGTTCATTCAAACGATGAAGCTTTTAAATATCTATCTTAACCATTTCCCAAGCCATGAGAAGCATGGCTTGGCGCTTAAAATAAGACAAACCGCTTACGAGATGTATGACTACATCGTCGAAGCGCAAAAGCGTTATCACAAGAAGACGACGCTTACCAATTTAGACATCAAGCATGAGCAGCTCAGAATGCAAGTTAGGCTTGCGTTCGAGCTGTCCTATTTCGGTCATCCAAAGACCGAAAAGGTGTCTGTGCAAAAATTAAATGCCAAACGTTATCTTGTGATATCAGCAAGTATCGATGAGATCGGCAAGATAATCGGCGGTTGGATTAAATCACTAAAACAATAAGGTGCTCCAAAAAAGGGAGACGTCTTAATATGTGCCCGATTGTGGGCGGCAACTGGAACAACAGCACGAATGCTGGTGTCTGGATGGTCAATTGCAACAATTCTCGGACGAACAGCAACAACAACATCGGTGTCCGGGCGGACTCGGCATCACCTAAATCGGCAAGCTGCCGACTGGTGCCAAGGGAGACGTTTTCCTGCTTTAAGCAAAATCGGTTTAAACCCGTCTTTCTAGTAGCGCAAGCGAAAGTCAGACGGGTTCTTTTTTAAGGATTGTTATGAAAAGGGTTGGTAATTTATACGAATCCGTAGTCTCAGCCGAATCATTATGGGACGGCTATTTGGGCGCAAAGAAAAGCAAAGGTGGTCGACGTGGGTGTTTTCAGTTTGAAAAAAGCCTAGGTCGCGAGCTAAATGAATTACAAGAAGAGTTGGCAAACAAATCCTATAAGCCAAGACCCTATTTTAGATTTGTGGTATATGAGCCAAAAAAGAGGGAGATATATGCCCCAGCATTTAGAGATTGTGTTGTGCAATATGCAATCTATTTAAGAGTTATGCCAATATTTGATAAAACCTTTATAGACCAGTCGTTTGCCTGTCGCACCGGACTTGGGACACACAAAGCCGCCGAGTATGCGCAAGACGCGCTCAGAAGAGCCGGCCCCAATACCTACACGCTACAATTAGACATAAAGAAGTTCTTTTACAGCATAGACAGACCGACTCTCAGAAAATTGTTAGAGAAGAAGATTAAGGATAAGCGCTTAGTCGATTTGATGATGCTGTTTGCGGACTATCCCGAACCCAAAGGCATACCAATTGGCAACCTACTCTCGCAAATGTTTGCGTTGATATACATGAATCCTGTAGACCACTATGCCACACGAGTGTTGAAACCAGCAGCTGGGTATTGTCGTTATGTGGATGACTTCTTATTGTTTGGCTTGACCCGCGCGCAAGCACTGAAGTACAGAGAATTGCTGACAGATTTTGTAGAAAATGAGCTCAAATTGACCCTATCACGATCAACGATAGCCAACACTAAAAAAGGTGTTAATTTCTGTGGCTATAGAACCTGGCGCAGCGGCAGGTTTATTAGGAAGCACAGCTTATACAAGACTAGAAAAGCTGTAAGGGCCAATAAACTGGAATCTGTTATATCGCATCTTGCGCATGCCTCAAAAACCCATTCACTGCAACATCTACTAAATTATACGGAGCAACAAAACCATGGCTTATATTGTGAGCTACCAAAAATTTATCACCAAAGACACTACCAAGCAGTTGGACGCTCCGGAGGGATCAGTGGAGTTATGTACAATCGATGGGGTGACGTATGTTAGTGTGCCTGATGACGCGGACTTGCCCATCAATCAGCCGGATGAGATTGCAGATACAGTACAAACAGTAGTAATGACTGACGAGCTGCGAGCGCGAATTAAATCGCACTCAACGCATGTGCAGCTCATCGATGATCGCGTCAAAGCAAAGATTGCTGAGCGCTATAGTATTACTGATGAGCTTAAGCAGTTACGCAGCGCACCATCTGACGAATTTGATGTGTATGCAGAGTATGCAGAATCATGCCGTACATGGGGCCAAGAACAGAAATCAATGCTGGGGCTATAACATGCTTTCATCTGACCTACAAAAGCTAACGGTCACAGGGCTTGTCACACTATATGAATTAGATGCTACCAAGCAAGGCGGCGGCATATTGCGATGGCACGGCCATGTGAGCTTTGAAGACTGGCGCAAGTTATTTGAGTGGGCCGGTAGTACTGAAACACTAGCGGGCGACACTACAGTCTTGGCTGGTACCGACTATACACAAAGTCCTACAGAGACTGATTTTTTTAGAAACATCATTTGGCAAGGTCAAAAATACACTCCGGTTGCCATTCAAACCGATGGGCTTGAGATTCGAGGCGATGGCAGTCCATCTACGCCGGCACTTGTCATTGGCAATAACATCGATGGTATTAATGGCGCAGTCACGGCGTTGTGCGCCTTTTACGGCGACTTTGTTGGCGCAGAGCTCCGCGTCATCCATGTCCTAGCAAAATATCTCGACGCCGCAAACTTCGGCGCAGGTAACCCAACAGCTGATAGTCAGCAATATACTGACCAGTACTGGACCATCAATCAAAAGACCCACGAATCGCTAAGCGACCAAGACAGCTCAGTGGCGTTTGAGTTATCAACCCCGCTGACAGCGCAGCGCAAGATGATACCTAGTCGCACGATTACTAAGTATTGCGACTGGGCGGTTAAAGGTAAGTATCGCGGCGAGTCATGCGGCTACACAGGTGCCGCCATGTTTACTGAGGATGGCAAACCAACCGATAATCCCGCGCTAGATAAATGCGGCGGTTGTCTCAGCGATTGCAAGCTGCGATTTGGTGAGCATGAGCCACTCTCGTTTGGTGGATTCCCAGCCGCATCGATGTTGGGCCGAAGATAAGGAATAAGTATGTATATTTTAAAAGAAGCACGCGAAGCCATAATCAATCATGCTGCCGCTTGTTATCCCAGAGAATCTTGTGGTGTGATTGTTAATCGCACCTATATCGAATGCGAAAATATTGCTGATAGTGAAAATGAGTTTGTTATCAGTCCGCGCGATATCGTCGCCGCTGAGGCGTTCGGTAAAATAGAAGCGATTGTACATAGCCATCCTGACGGCTCAACCAAGCCCAGTACGTTTGACCTTTTGCAGATGCCACTACACGGGCTGCCATGGGTGATTGCCAGCTACCCTGAAGTAGACATCAAAGTCCATAAGGCCAAACCATATAGCGCACCATTGATTAATCGTGAGTATATCCACGGCGTACTGGACTGCTTTAGTATCGTGCGTGATTACTATGCCCGTGAGCTGGATATTGAGATTGATAACTTTGAGCGACTGGACCGCTGGTGGGAAAACGCCGCTAACGCGGATTTATATGTCGATAACTTTGCCTCACAAGGCTTTGTCCAAGTCGATAACTTGCAGCGCCACGATGTCATCTTATGCCGTGTGCAACCAACCGCGCATGTTAATCATGCTCTTATCTATCTTGGCGACGATGGCCAATTAACCTCAGAGAAGTCAGAGGCAGTGATTGGCGATCACTTAGTATTACATCATCCATACCGCCGCCGCTCGCGCCGCGAGATTTACGGCAATGTCTGGCAAGAGCGCAGCGCGATCATCGTGCGCCACAAATCATTAATGTGAGGTAATCATGCTTCGACGCATCGAGCTACACGGCATCTTAGCCGAAAAATTTGGCAAGTCATTTGAGTTTGATGTGGCGTCGCCCCGCGAAGCGTGCGAGGCGCTGAGCTATCAAGTCGATGGCTTTAGAAGATTTATGATGACCGCACACGAGAGCGGTCTTTTTTTCGCCGTATTTAATGATGATAACAACATTGGCGCCAATGAAGTCGAGATGAAAACGGGCGCAAAAGTCATTCGTATCGTACCTAAAATCACCGGCGCAGGCGGCGACGCAATGGGCTGGATTCAAGTGATTGCCGGCGCTGCGCTCATTGGCTTCAGTGGCGGGAACCCCGCCATGATTGCAGCCGGTGCTGGTATGTTGCTAGGCGGTGCCGCAACACTACTTATGCCTCGACCTACTATCACTCCGCAAGACCCGGATGGCAACAAACCAAGTTATGCCTTTGGCGGTGCTGTCACTACCATAGCAGAGGGTAACGTCTTGGCGTTAGGATATGGCCGCTATCACTGGGGTGGCTCTGTTGTTAGTCTAATGATCGTCAATGAGGATACGTAATGTCATTATCAGCAATCAAAGGCGCAAAAGCCGGACAAGAAAAACCACACCAGCCCTCTATCGCCAAAGACGATATCGCATCTATCAGCAAAGTAAAAATCTTATACGCACTCTCTGAAGGCGAAGTTAAGGGCCTAGCTAATGGCGCTGCCAGTATTATGCTAGACGGTACGCCATTACTTGATAGCGCAGGGCAGCCAAATTTTGAAAACGTAGAGTGGGAAATACGCAACGGTACGGTTGACCAGACACACATCGCAGGGCTGCCAAGCCTTAGTAGTGAGATTGGCATTGGCACAATATTGCGTAGCGGTACGCCGTGGATTCGCACCATTACCAACACCCAGTTATCTAGCGCCAACGTCAATGTGTCTTGGGCGCGACTCAGCGAAACCACTGACAAATTTGACGTTATTGGCACCAAAGTTGCTTATGCAATTGACATCCAAACTGATGGCAATGGCTATGTGACGGTACTCGATACCAGCATCAAAGCCAAAACATCTGGTCGCTATCAGCGTACGCACAATATAAAACTGCCCGAAGCACAGCAGGGCTGGCAGATTCGTGTGCGTAAAATCACTGCTGATGGCGATAATGAGCGCAAGTTCAATCAGATGCAAATTGACAGTATCGCTGAGATTATCGATGCAAAGCTACGCTATCCGCATACCGCATTGCTATACCTATCGTTTGACGCCCGCGCTTTTAGTAATATGCCTAAAATGACGGTTGATATGTACGGCCGCTATCTCAAAGTGCCCGTCAACTATGACCCTGTTAGCCGAACCAGCACAGGTATTTGGAATGGTACGTTTAAAACTGCGTATAGTAATAACCCAGGCTGGGTATATTACGACCTCATCACCAACGACCGTTACGGCTTGGGTGAGCGCCTAAAGCCATTTATGATTCATAAGTTTGCCATTGCTCATATCGCGCGTATCTGTGATGAGCCGGTCAGCGATGGTAAGGGTGGTACTGAGCCGCGCTTTACTTGCAACCTATACTTGCAAGTCGCTGAGCAAGCGTACCAAGTCTTGCAGCACATCGCCGCCATCTTTCGCGGCATGAGCTTTTGGAATGGCGCGCAGATTATTTTAGATGCAGACACACCCCGCGACGTAGATTATGTCATCACCCGCGCAAACGTAGTCGACGGGCAGTTCAACAAAAGCGGTACCGCTATCGATGACCGTCATACTCTCGCGCAAGTAGCATGGTCAAACCCAGAAAACAACTATGAGACGGACTATGCAATGGTGCGCAATGAGCGTGCGATTGCAAAATATGGCATCAATCCACTTGAGATGCCAGTCGTCGGCTGCACCAGCGAGGGGCAAGCATATCGCGCAGGGCTGGCAGCTTTACTGTCTGAGCAAAACCGCACACAAACCGTCACATTTACGATGGGGCTGGACGGCTCACTACCGACCGTCGGCAACCGTGTTGATATTGCAGATATGATGTTCACTGGTGTTAATAACGGCGGGCGCATATCAGCAGTTAATGCAAACCGTACCGTCATTACTGTTGATCGTGATGACATCCCTGCAACCACTGGCGACAGATTAAGCGTTAACTTAGAGTCTGGCCGCGCTCAAACGCGTGAGATATTAAGCGTATCCGGACGCAATATCACAGTAAAAACACCATTTGACCCAGTTGCAGCTGAAAATGTCTGGGCAGTTGATAGCGATGAGCTACCAACCATGTCATTTATCGTGCTATCAATCACAGAAAACGAGGATAGAACGCAATACACGTACACCGCACTGCAATATGACGCAGGGCTCTATGCGCAAATCGACAATGGCACCATTATTGAGCCGCGCCCACCAGCACCGCCGTTTAATCCGTATATCATCCAAGCACCGGATAGTGTCACGGTGTCATCACGTAACCGCGTAGTACAAGCACAAAACGTCACCACATTTGTTATTGTGTGGGACCAAGTTAAAGACGCGGTTGCATACGATGTTGAGTGGCGTAAGGATGACGGCGACTGGATTAAACTACCTCGCACTGGCAACATCTCTGTCGAGATTGATGGTGTGTATAGTGGTAATTACATTGCTCGTGTGAGCGCAGTGTCTGCATTTGATGCAGTTTCTAAGCAAACCACGTCAATGCTTACCGCCATCACCGGCAAAGCTGGTAAACCACCAAAGCTGCTAGCGCTAAAAGCAATTGGCTTGCTCTTTGGTATGCAGCTTGATTGGACATTTAGCCCAGGCAGTGACGACACGGCTTATACAGAGATACAAGTCGCCTCTGCACCTGATGTTAATGTCGCAACCCTGGGTCAGTTTGCATACAGTACCGATACTCACACGATTAACGGACTGCAAGGCGGATTGACACAGCACTATCGTGGTCGCATCGTCGATAAGCTTGGCAACACCAGCGACTGGACGACTTGGGTTAGCGCGACAACAGACCAAAGTGCTGACAAAGTGCTGGACTTAATCCAAGGTCAGATAACCGGTAGCAGCCTCGATCAAGCCCTAACTAGCCAGATTGATAAAATTGCAGTGAATGAAACTGCAATTATTGCCGCCAACAAAGCTATCGCTGCAGAAACGCAAGCTCGCATTGATGCAATACTAGCAGCTAATGACGCTATCACTGCTGAGCGTGACGCGCGGACCGCCGATATTTTAGATGCAAATAACAAAATTACCGCAGAGCAGCAAGCGCGTACCGCCGATGTTTTAGCTGCCAACGACGCTATTAGCACAGAACAACAAGCTAGGGTCGCCGAAATTTTAGCAACGAACAATGCAATAAATGCAGAAACGCAAGCCCGTATTGATGCAATGCTAGCAGCTAACGATGCTATCACTGCTGAGCGTGACGCGCGTATCGAGGGGTTGTTGGCAGCTGAGGAAGGTATTACTACAGAAACGACACAGCGCAAAGCCTCTGACGAAGCATTAGGCAAGCGCATTGACACAGTCATTACTAAGACTGATGGGAATACGGCTGCCATACAGACCGAAGTTACTGCCCGCACCGATGCCGACACCGCACTATCAAGTCGCATCGATACTGTGGTGGCTCAAAGCGACGGTAATACGGCGGCTATCAGCAGCGAAGTAACAGCGCGTACTAATGCTGATAGCGCACTCTCTACTCGTATTGATACGGTGTCATCTAAAA
>NZ_DJUD01000030.1:0-18392 GCF_002439405.1 Psychrobacter sp. UBA6291
TTCGAAGTTGAGAGTGGGGTATTTTTAAAATAGATTATAACTTTGCGGCGGCATCAGAAATGGCTTGTTTACGCTCTTGTTCTTTCATGCGCTCAAACTTACGCTTTTCTTGTAGGGCAAGTTGCTCTTCATCAAAGACATCATAAGCTTCAACGATTTTTTGCACCAACTGATGGCGCACGACGTCTTTTGAGTCAAACTTAGTGATATGAATCTCTTCGATACCGCTTAAGATATCCATCGCTTGCGCCAGACCTGATTTGTGCCCACGCGGCAAATCGACCTGAGTAATATCACCAGTAATAACTGCCCGCGAGCCGAAACCTAAGCGCGTCAAGAACATCTTCATTTGCTCAGGCGTGGTATTTTGCGCTTCATCTAAGATAACAAACGAATTATTTAGCGTACGACCGCGCATATAAGCAAGGGGGGCGACTTCAATAATTTGCTTTTCAAGCATTTTACCGACTTTATCAAAGCCAAGCATCTCATACAGCGCGTCATATAAAGGACGTAAATACGGGTCAATTTTTTGGGTCAAATCTCCGGGTAAAAAGCCCAGTTTTTCGCCAGCTTCTACCGCCGGACGTACCAGTAAAATACGCTCAATCTCGTTGCGCTCTAGCATATCGACCGCACAAGCAACAGCAAGGTAGGTCTTACCCGTACCAGCAGGCCCAATACCAAACGACACATCAGAGGCTAAAATATCTCTGACATAGCGCTGCTGATTGCCACCGCGCGGAATGATTTTACCTTTACGGGTGCGCAGACTAATGGGCGTAAAGTCAGTAGCGGCTTCCAAATTATCAGCATCTTCCTCGGCAGCCGATTGCTTATCAGCTTCTATATCTTCATCGCGGGCGATGCTTGATTGGATAATAAGATGCAGCTCTTCGGCGCTGATATCTTTGGTGTTTTGCGCTTCATCGACCATTTTATAAATGATGCGTTCGCCGCGCTCAACGCCCAAAATATCGCCACTTAAACAAAAGTCGCCTTGGCGTTGGCTGATTTTAATATCGAGGCGTTCTTGGATGTATTTCATGTGGTTATTATATTCGCCGAGCACGGTTTTCAGCTGTGCTGGGGTCAACGATTCAAAATGTATACGGCGGCTTATGGAATCAGTCAAGCGATTATCCTTGTATTTGGTTGCCCGTTGCATGTTCGTTACTTCAGTGCATTAGTGCTTCTGTGCATGATAGTCAGGCGGGCTTTAAAAATAAAATAATACGTCGTGTTTCAATGCTTTTTCATTGCGTTTATAACGGTTATGTAAATACTAAAAGTCGTACTATTAAATATGACGGTAAAATTTTGCTAAAAATAGTTGTTGATAAGATGACAGGAATAAGTAAATGCCCTGTCTTCATTATGGTAGATAGAATTTAAAATTCAAGCCATTTGCAGGCGGGCAGGGCTTTGTTTTTGTATGGTGATTGCAACTGTAGATGATACACCTTAGAGCGAAAACGGCAACAAAACTGTTTAGCCACTATGGTTATGGTCGGGGGCACAGAACAAGGGATAATTTGTGGTAATCTAGAGCTTAGATAATGGCGGTGTAAAAGCCAAGCTAAAAAACGTCAGAGAAGGATAGATTTTCTAAAAAAATAACATTTTTAAGTGTTTTTTTTGAGTGGAAAGTCATCATGTCTAATAGCGAGCTAAATGGGTCATAATAGGAATAATAACCATGCAACATACTGAAGCAAATTTATCAAAAACCAATCCTGCTAAATCTGAACAGGCTAATAAAGCGGCTATGACTGAACAGCAAGTACTTATCGCCGGCGGCGGCCATGTCGGTTTGTCGTTTGCGTTGTTGCTTGCTCATCATGGTATAGCCAGCACTCTGCTAGAGAAAAACAGCTATCCAACCATCAGCCCAAATGACGACGCTAAACGCACGCATTATTTAGACAGCCGCAATACCGCACTGTCACGGCGCACGGTACAGATTTATCAAGAGATTGGGCTATGGGATGAGCTACAAAGTCATGCTTGCCGAATTGATGCGGTAAAGATCAGTGAGCAAGGTAGCTTTGGGCGCGCGCAATTAAATAAAGCTGAGGAGCAGGTCGAGTCATTTGGGCAAGTGATGGAAAACGCGTGGCTTGGACGCAAGTTGTTATTGGCTGCCCAGCAAGAGCCACTGATCACCTTGATTGATAACGCCAATGTGATAGCCGTTAGCCAACAAAACGACGGCGTGACGCTAAGCTTTAGCTATTACGGTGAAGAAGAGCACGAGCAGCAACTAGAAGCTAGCGTATTAGTCGCTTGTGATGGTCGTGATTCTACCGTGCGTCAATTATTAAATATCGGCACTACGACTTATGACTATAAGCAAACCGCTATCGTTGGGGTGGTAGAAACCGATCAGCCGCATGAACATATCGCTATTGAGCGTTTTAGTCCGGCAGGGCCACTTGCGGTGTTGCCATTGACTGATCCAGAAGGCGACGGTAATGATGAATATCAAAAAGGCTATAGACGCTCAGTGGTTTGGGTTTGTCCAACGGGCGAAGAGACGCAATATTTAGAAGATGATGCGCATTTCTTGGCAACCTTGCAGCAAGCCTTTGGCACGCGCGCTGGCACGTTTAAAAAAGCCGGTCGCCGCGGCGCTTATCCACTGACGCGGGTACTGGCAGATAAACAAGTCGACGGTCGCTGCGTCATCATGGGCAATGCTGCACATACCTTGCATCCGGTCGCTGGACAAGGTTTTAATCTATGTATGCGTGATGCCCATGTACTGACACAAATGATGAGTCGGCAGGTGCTAAAAGGCGAAGATATCGGCGATCCAACTTTGCTTAAACGCTATGAAAAAGCCCGTCAAACCGATCAAAAACGCGTCATTCGCTTTTGTGATGCGGTAGTACATGGCTTTACTCATCCTAATCCAGCGGTGAAACTGGCACGTAACGTGGCTTTGGTTGCCTTTGATAAACTGCCAAACATTAAGCCATTGATTGCCAACTATGCGATGGGCTTAAAATCTTAGTTCAACATACTGGTAAGTTATTAAGCAAATAAAATTTATAATTTCAGCTGCTGCTAAACCACATAAATATGAGCGGATAGCATGAATAACGCGACAAAGGATGTTTTATGAAAAATAAACATACGCTCATTATCGGCGGCGGTATCGTCGGTGCAACCCTGGCGCTAAAACTGGCACAAGCTGAGATGCCAGTGACGCTTATTGATGCGCGCCCTAAACGTAGCGAGGCAAATTGGCAACAAGTGCTTGGCAAGCGGGATGCGCGCGTTTATGCTTTAAGCCTTGCCAGTATTGGTTTGCTGAAAGACGTGGGCGCTTGGCAAAAGATAGCGGCATCAGAGCGTAAAGCTGATTATACCCAAATGCAGGTTTGGCAGCTAAACGGTCGCGGCGAGTTACTGTTCGGCGATAGTGATGATGCTAATAATGGTAATGACGGCAATAACAGCAATCAAAACTCTGAGACAAAAATGCTCGGTAGTATGGTTGAGCCGGCCGTTATCGAATATGCATTGTGGCAGCGTTTATCTGCCGCTGATGTCAGCCAATATCTAACCGTTATCGATGGGCACAAGGTTGTCGACATGGACTGGCTTGGTAGCGCGCAAGGTTACCGTGTGACGCTAGATAATGGCACGGCGATTGACGCGCGTTTATTGGTTGGTGCTGACGGTCGCGGCTCGTTTGTGCGTAAGCAGGCGGCCATTGAGCTGGATGTGCTTGATTATAACCAAACCGCGATTTGCTGCGCCATTCAAACCGACAAGCCGCACCTAGCGACTGCCCGTCAAGCCATGCTACCGACTGGTACATTGGCATTGTTGCCGCTTGCTGATATCACGGATGAAGATAAAATCAATCCACAACACTGGCAGTCGATCGTATGGACACTGCCACGCAATCAAGCATTGGCATTGTTGGAAGAAACGCCGCGCTACATCGCTGATAAATTGGCTGCTGCCAGTAATTATGAGCTGGGTGCTATCCGCGAGATTGAATCCATCGCCAGCTTTCCGTTAGCCGCGCAGCAAGCAAAAAGCTATGTCGCCGATAATCTAGTATTAATTGGGGACGCCGCACATGGTGTGCATCCGCTGGCAGGTCAGGGGCTAAATTTGGGAATGCTTGATGTAAAAGTGTTAAGCGAACAACTCAGCCATGATTATGCGCGCAGTGGCAATAAGCTGTGGGGTACGAACCAAACCTTACGAAGCTATGAGCGTCTGCGTCGTCCACATAATAGTCTGATGATGCACAGTTTTTCGGCGCTTAATTGGCTGTTTGCCGGCTCGCTTGCGCAGATGCGTCCGATTCAACAACTTCGTAATGAAGGTATGTATCGCGTCAGCAAAATTAAACCATTGATGCGGTTGTTTGCTAAGCAAGCAAGTGGGGTTTAGGTTTTAACTGAATCTATTAATTGAACTAAGGATGGCGTATGAAAAATAAGTCATGGATGATGATAGGCGTAATAGCTGGTTTTATGTTAACTTCTTGCCAAACTGTACCAACAAAAGGTTTAATCCACAAAGAATCATATAACATCCCTAAAGTCATGATAGAGCCACATGCAGATACAGACAATGATGGTGTCCCTGACATCATAGATAATTGTCCGAACACTCCTGAAGGGGTCAAGGTTGATCCGTATGGTTGTCCTCTTACCACTATTGGAACTGGCTTACAAATGGAGTATCGTGCCTTTTTTGCTAAAGGTAGCAGTGAACTAACCTCTAAATATCAGGCTGAACTGGATAAAGTAGCCGCAAGAATGAAAGAGTATGATACCGCTATTTTTAAAATTGAAGCGCACATTTCAGAGGATGAAATTAATAAAGAGTTAAGCTCATTACCTAAAAACAGAGCACTGATAATCAAAAACTACCTTTTATTAAAGCATAGTATAGAATCTAGTCGATTGATGACTTTAAATTGTGACGCTAGAGCGCCCATTGCACCTAATGAGACTGAGGAGGGTAGAACTTTTAATCGTCGGGTTTATGGTTTATTAACTGAGCCTGATAGTGACTATCCTATCAATTTAAAAGACGGCATCTGTGTTGAATTTTAAAGAGAGTTTTTATTGATAAATAGCTGTCATCTCAACATAAACAAAAAATTGTTTTTGAAGGTATTCAGAGGGGGTAATGATGGGAAGGAAAAACTGTAGCACTTTATTGCTGCTAGCAGTATCTATAACGTTAACTGGCTGCCAAACCACTTCAACTGCGCCGTCTAAAGAGTTACCTCAACATGAAAACATCAGGACGATGCAAGCAGCGATTGATCCAGATGGCGATGGAGTGCTTGATGATATAGACGAGTGCCCTGACACGCCACCTAACGTAGTGGTTGACGCTAAAGGCTGTAAAATAATAATTGAGGGCGGTGATGCACTCGAAATGGAGTTTAGGGGATTTTTCCTACCTATGAGCAGTCAACTACCTGATATTTATGATACAGAGTTTATAAAAATGGCAGAAAAAATCAATGAGTATCCAGATGCCAGTGTGTTTATTTTTGGTCATGTAGCCACTAATGAAATGGATAAAAATGCCTTAGCGACGCTCGGTTTCGATTCTTTATCACGCAATCGCGCCCTTAGCATTAAGAATACGTTAGTATTGCAACATGGTATTGATGCTAAGCGTATCCGTACTTATGATTGCTCAAATAAAATCTTAGTTAAAGAAACAGACTATATAAACCCTAGTTTTAAAGCACTTAATCTCAACGGTCTTGAAGCAAAACAGCGTCGTGCGACGCTGATGGCAAGTAGTTCAGTGAAAGATTTAATGAATCTTAAATACGATTCTTATATACAAATGTATGGTAAGTACGCCAAGCACTGTAAGCCCTTCGAATAATGGTAAATTCTGATAAACCGTCAAAATTTAACCTTACCCCAACGCCGAGAAAACCACCATCAGCACTGGCGCGACAATATTAATAATAAAGCCAAAACTAATCGCCAATGGCACGACCTTTAGACCACCGGACTGTTGAATAATAGGCAATGTAAAGTCCAAGCTGGTCGCACCGCCAAGTCCAACGGAAGCAGACGGATATTTACGCATAAACACAGGGATAAATATCAGCGCAAAGAACTCACGTACCAAGTCATTAAATAGCGCGACACTGCCCCAAACGGCGCCATAAGCATCAGTCATGATAATCGCTGATAGCGAATACCAGCCAAACCCTGATGCCAATGCCATTCCCTTAGTCCAAGAGACATCGCTAAATATCAGCGCAAAGATAAGTCCGCCAACCAATACTGAGAGCGTAAAGATAACGCTCATCTCAACGCCGCGTTTATTGAGTAATACTTCTTTTAAGGTAATGCCTGATCCTTTTAATCCAATACCAACCAGTAAGATTAATATCATCAGCATGGCGGTCATGGTGTTTTCAGGTGGCATATAATCCGCTGGCAAGAAATAGCCAATGACAAAGCCAATCGCCACGCAAAATACTTGTGCTAGGCTGCCGCGGATACTGACACGGTGCTCTTTAGATTTGACGCTAGGTTTTTTGGCATGCCATGGACGCAGACGGTCAAACAGCATCAAGGCAAATAAGCCGGTGCCAATCGTCAGTATCGACAATATGGTCACATAAAGCGCAATTTCGCCTATTTGGCTACCAAGCCCTTCAACTTGCGCCAGCTCAATACCAATCAACCCTAAAATGATAAAGACCAAATAAGACAAGCCTTTATCGGCAAGCTTAGTCATGGTTGGGTTTGAGGGAATGGCAAAGCCAATAAACATTGGCATTAATACCAAAACAAGGGTAATTAGGCTTTGCATGTCGGCAGACTCGTCATTTTTAAACAAGGCGTTTTTGGGAGGGCATTTCTCAGAAGCTGGGGATTGTATCATATTAGCTCGTAAATACGGCTATCAGCACATCATATTCATCGCAAAATATGACGGTTGTTTGAGTAGTAAATGACCTCTAAGTGGCTGGTTATTCTTTACCTGACAAACTTTTGTTGCTACATTGAAGACATCAAACGTTTTGGCACGTATTATGTCGCTATATCAACTCAAGTCTCAATTCCAAGATCAATTGCGTCCTATAAGCGATACTCTAGCTGGGCAAGGTGTTACCGCCAACCAAGTGACGGTTTCAGCAGTATTGTTGAGTGTGGGAACGGCCTATGTGATAGCTAAGCCCGCAGCCAGAAATCAAGCGCTATGGCTGTTAATGCCGTCATCATTGTTTGTGCGTATGGCGCTCAATGCTATTGATGGTATGATGGCGCGTGAGCACGGGCAGGCATCCAAACTTGGTGCAGTGCTTAATGAATTGGGCGATATTGTTGCCGATACAGCATTATTGGCCAGTCTGTTGCCGCATATTGATAATCAAGAAACGCCCGTTGGGCTGATAAATATCGCAGAAAACCTATCTCACAGTCAGCGCCATATTGTCGGTTTGATTGGTTTTAGTATTGGTACCGAGCTACTGGGCATAGCCAGTAATACAGCGCTAGGTACTCGAGCCAACCATGGGCCATTAGGCAAAAGTGACCGTGCTTTTTTGCTGGGTGTGCTTGGCATCTTGGTTGGTGTCAAAGTACCGTTATCGCTATCACCTATAAGAATAGGGCAGCTGTGCCTACTGACAGAAGCAATGCTCTTAAAAACTTGCCTCAATCGCTTGCGTTATATGGTGAATTTATACGTAATGCGTAAACCGCCAGTGCCTAAATCAACACTGAGTGCCTTAAATACTTGTCATCATTCAAACATTTCCAACCATGCTGAATTTTCTCCTAGCGTCATTGATGGTTTCATCGCTCATAACGCTTTACCTCATTCTTCTACTAATGCTTTTCTTTTGGAATCCAATATTATGTCAGCGACCTCTAATAGTGCAGAAAATAAAATGAATCTGCTTAACGATAGTAATCATAAAGACCCATCCCAAAAGACGTCATCAAAGAAACTCTCATCAAAGCAACCTTCATCAAAGCAGTTCTCACCCAAAACTATTCATGGTGAAAGTAGTTATAACGCTTATGATGGCACGGCAATATATTATCGTTACTGGCTGACGATGCCTCTAGAGGCTATAAAACAAATCAGTCAGCAACACACACAACAGCGCCAAGTCGTTCTGTTACATCGTGGTCATGAGCATTCAGGACGATTGGAAGAGTTAGGACAGCAGTTTGCTGCGGCTGGCTATCAGGTATTTGCTTGGGATGCACGCGGTAATGGGCGCTCAGGCGGTATCAAAGACCATGCCGAGAGCGTCACCGAGCTAGAGCGCGATTTAAACGACTTTGTGCAATTGGTCGTTGCTCAAACTGGCATTGCCATTGACGATACTTTACTCATCGCCAGTAGTATCGGTGCGGTACTCGCGGCAGCATGGGTACATGATTACGCGCCCAATATCCGCGGGATGATTTTGGGTACACCTGCATTGAAGATTCGTTTGTATCTACCCTTTGCCATACCGTCGTTAAAGGTGGCTCGCGCGCTTGGACTGATGTCACGCGTGAGTAGCTACGTCAAAGCGCAAGTGCTGACCCATGATAAAGACGCACAGCACGCCTACAATGCCGACCCGCTTATCTCCAATAGCATCTCGACTGACTTGCTCATTGATACTCATGCGACGGGTCAACGCTTGCTCGATGATGCTGGTGCCATTACCGTGCCAACGTTTGTATTGTGCGCAGGCAAGGATTATGTGGTCGATAAGCAGGCTGAACGCGATTTTTATGACGCGATTAATACGACTACTAAGCGTTGGCAATTATATCCAGACAGCTATCATGCGATCTTTCATGAAACCAATAAAGCAGACGTCTTCGCTGATTGTATCGAGTTCGCTGAGCAGGTATTCAGTACGGACGTTAAAGCATCGGATTTGAGCGCCGCTCATCTAAACAGTGCCAGTAAGGATAAGGTTGATCGCTTAGCGATTAAACCTTTTAACCCAAGCTTTGCCATTACCCGATTTGCCATGCAAAAATTTGGTCATGTCAGCGATGCCATTGCCACAGGGCTTGCGCATGGCTTTGATTCGGGTCATTCGCTCGATCATGTCTATTACAATCAGCCGAGTGGTCAGAATAAATTTGGACAGGCAGTCGATAAATTTTATCTCAATAATATCGGTTGGCAAGGGATTCGTATCCGCCGTGAGCATATATTAGAGCTAACACGTCAAGCTTTAGCAGATATTGAAAATAAGAACCAAAATAGTGCTAAGTCATACCAACCAAGATTGCTAGATATTGCTAGTGGCCATGGCTTTTATGCGTTTGATTTGTTGACAGAGTTTACAGCCTTGCATGCTGAGCTACGTGATTATGAGCAGCATAATATTCAAGCGTTAAAGTCAAAAGCACAGCAGCTAGAAATTGCTGATCGCGTGATTGCCTGTCAAAAAGATGCTTTTAACCCTGCCAGTTATGTTAATGAGCAGAAAGAGACTGGCAGTGCCGATGAAACAAAATTCGATATCGCCATTGCCTCTGGTGTTTTTGAATTGTTTTCTGACAATATGCTACCAACGACGGCTTTGGCAGGCATTTACGATAGTTTAAAATCTGGTGGTTATTTGCTTTATACCAATCAGCCTTGGCATCCTGAACAAGAATTTATCAGTAAAACCTTAAACAATCATCGTGGCAGCAGTTGGGTGATGCGTTGTCGTTCACAAGCAGAGATGGATCAGTTGGTTGAGAATGCTGGCTTTCAAAAAATAGCGATGCGTATTGATCGCTTTGGTATTTTTACCGTGTCATTGGCAATTAAAGTCGCCTCAACCAATCATGAATAATACGCATGCCAAACCCTATGAGCGTGTACAGCTTTTTTCAGGGGGCGGTTCACGTTTTGGCTATTATTTAGGTAGCTATGCAGCATTGGTGGCTCATGATTTGACGCCGGATATGATTGTTGGCACCTGCGGTGGTAGTCTATCGGCTTATTTGGTTAATTTAGCGCCCGATCCCAAGGATTTGCAGGAGCTCATGTGCAGCCGTGAGTTGTATCGTGTCATTACTGCCATCAGACATGTCGCGCCAGCCGAAGCAAGTAAGCGATTAAAAATACGTTGCATGACTCAGGCTTTCAAGCGCTGGCGACTCACAAAACAAAAAGCTAACGGACAAAGACAGCAGCAAGCAGATAACTATGAGCGGATTTTAGATGAATTACAGCAGCTAGCGATATTTCGAGTCGATAATGAGAAACAATGGCTTGACGAGTTGTCTGGTTTTTCTCTCAAGCACAATAATAATTTGTTTAATCCTACCGCGCCAGAGATAGCCATTATCGCCAGCCGCCTGTATCCAACAGCTAATCAAGGGACTACTGCTAGTAATTCTGTTCACAATGATTTTAGGCTACAAGAATTATTATTTGCCCCGCCGCGATTGGCAGTATTAGATCTCATTGCAGAAAAACTGAATTCACCGGCTCATACATTTGCTAATGGACGTATAACTCAGTCTGTCAGAACGCTGACCAAATGGGATTTTGCCCCTGCGATTCGTGCTTCTATGGCAGATATGTATTACCTACCACCGACGCATATCGCAGCCCTTGGTTGGTGTTTAGGCGGAGTGATTAATCTCACACCCATTGAGCTGGCGTGTCAATTGGGTCATAGCGTATTTGCAGAAACCAAGGCGGGTTATGATTCATGGCTTGCCGCACCAGCCATTCAACGTGTTTTTGGTTTTGACCCCAACGAGCGTTTGGCACAGGTGCAGGGTTTTGATTCAACAGAAACGCTGCCACGCGCTGATTCTGTTGAAAGCAGTCCTCGAGTGAATCAACTACATTGGTTACCTTTTGCAGATAATGCTCAGCAGTTGGCAAGGCAGCATGTACAAAAGCGTTTTAACATCAGACAAATGACCGTTGAGCTCATTCACAGTGACTATGACGGTTTTGTGCAGCAAATGCAGGCGCAATGGCGGTATGGCTATCAGCGTACAGCTGACTATATACAGCAGCATAGCCTATGAAGAATGCCACAAAGCCCGCCTCAATAGATAAACCACACATTATCGTCGTTGGTGGTACCAGTGGACTTGGTTTGGCATTGGCGCTGCATCATCAGGCGCTTGGCTGGCAAGTGAGCGTGGTTGGTCATAGCACGGCAAAGATAGACCGTCTCAATAGTCAGCACCTCGATATTGTTACTTATTGCTGTGATTTGACTGATAACGCGCAAACACAAAGTTTGTTAGAGAGCTTGTCAAATATCAGTTTTCAAAGAATGATTTATAGTGCGGGTAGTTATACCAATGAGCGTGTTCACCATCTGAGTCAAGCGGACAGCGATCAAATGCTAGCGATTAATCTGCAAGCGTTTGAGCAGGTTTTTAGATGGGCAAGTGAGCAATTAAGGCGGCAAAGCTGTGCGTTGGATATCAACGAAAACAGCAGTCTAAGCCTAATTTGTATTGCTTCTATAGCTGGTACTATGGATTATCCTTACGCCAGTCTTTATGCCAAAAGCAAACGTGCGATGATTGCCAATGCTAGCGCCTATCGTGCAGCACTTGCGCCTTATCGTATTCAAGTAAATTGCATCGCCTCGGGCTATATCGATACCCAAGCATTACGTGATTTGAATAATGGTGATGCTAGCCATAAGCCATTTATAATAAAGACACAAACGGCGGTTGAGAAGATTATGCAAGCAGTTGATAAAGATATCGAGCTGGCCATATTTCCACGCTCTATGCGCTATATCACTCGGGCGCTAAACCATTTACCTAAGCCTTTGCTTAACTGGATATTGCGCAATAAATTGGATAAAACCACTTGATAACAGCTTAGCCGAGCAGCCAATAAAACAAGGTAAATAATGGCACGCCTATGAGCAAACTATCTATTCTATCCAATACGCCGCCATGTCCAGCGAGCATAGTACCCGTGTCTTTTACTCCGTGCTGACGTTTAAAGGCGGATTCTAATAAGTCTCCAGCGATACCACTTACCGCTAAACCATAGGCGGCCAATAAGCAAACCCACCAGCTAAAAGAAGTGAGCCAGATGCCTAATAGTGTGGCCAATATCGCTGCTAACACACTGCCAAAGAGAGCACCTTCGATACTTTTATTTGGGCTGATGGTGGGAGCAAGACCGCGCTTAAAGATTTTGTGACCCAGCAATCGTCCGCATAGATACTGGGCAATATCATTAAATTGGCTGGCGAATAATACAAAAAACAAAATGCCATATTGTTCGCGCTGCCACGTTAATTGCTGTAAGGCAATCAAGCTGATAATCAATGCGATAAAGACAGAACTAAACAGCAAGTCTAAGAATTTTAAATGTGTATAGGCTCGCTTAGAATCACAAGGGGTTTTGATAAAAGGCTGAGTATTTGGTTGCAAGCCACGCGCTTGAAGCTTACTAATAAGCCTAGCTTTACTAGGTAGGTGCCATAATCGTTTAATCTCGTAGCCGCCACGCACACCAATTAACAAGAAAAAAGCGATCAGCAACCACTGATAGGGGTATGTGCGAGAGTGTAGGTGTTGACTATTATCAGTTATCTTAGCGATAACATAACAAGCGCAAAGCGCTGCCAACATGAGCCACCATGAGCGTGCTATCAAGTAGATTTTCGGTAAGCGCTGACGCAAGCTAGGTAGGGCAAGCGTGGCCCAAACCGAACTCACGACTAGCATTAGAACCATCACAAACCGTAAGTCAGAAGCCATGTTTTTAGCACTTTGAGGTCGATAGAGAACGGTAACCCACCGTTTTTTTATGGCTGAAGTGGCAACGCTTAATTGCTGTTAGACGTTAGCAACTGTATATACCGATCCAGCCTCTGTATCATCGATTATAGGCTGAATTAACCAATCGATACCACCCTCTTTCAACTTTGATAATGGTTCAATCACACTGGTCCGAGGTGTGCTCGTTAAGTTGGGATAGTCTTTTCGGTAATGGCCACCGCGGCTCTCAAGTCGTTGATAAGCGGACTCGATAACTAAGGTCGCTAATTGCAACTGTCTGGCTAACTGAAAGTAGGGCAGCTCATTTAGAATAGTAGGGTTATCTTTATTATCGATATCTAACTGATTAGAGTCATAGCCGTTAAGCTGCTGTTGCCATTGCTGTATTTGCAAAAGTGCTTGTTCTAATTGTTTAGCATCCCGGGTAATGCCCATATGAGACGTCATCAAAGCTTTTAATCCTGCGGTTATTCCAGTGATATCAGCATTTATATTGACGTGGATGTTGTGATTGTCATTTTTATTACAGTTACTTTCATATTCAACAGACGATGGCAAAGTAATGCGCTGACTATTTTTAAGCGTTGGCGCTGTCCACGTATCATAGATTGATTCATTTAAATCAGAATCAGGTAAAGTTGTTTCTAGCGTTCCTATTGCTGCTAAATAACGCGGTAAGTCAGAAGCGATATTGCGCCCAACCACCACACATTCCAACAATGAGTTACTTGCTAAGCGGTTTGCTCCATGCAGACCTGTATAAGCGACTTCACCCGCCGCATAAAGTCCTACCACATCGGTTACGCCATTGGCATCTGTGACCACACCACCACAACTATAATGAGCGGTCGGCGCAACGGGGATAGTGTGTTTTGTAATATCAATGCCAAGCTCGAATAGGGTTTTATAAATCTGCGGAAAATGCTCGCGCAAAAACTCCGCTGGCAAGTGACTGACATCAAGATTGACGTAGCCTAGACCGTTATCGTTGATTTGCTCAGCGATGGAACGCGCAACAATATCTCTTGGAGCTAGTTCTGCGCGCGCATCAATATCAAGCATGAAACGCTTACCAGTTTGCGGGCAATATAATCGTCCACCTTCGCCGCGTAGTGCTTCAGATATCAAAAAGCTACTATCGCCAAATGCCAAACCAGTTGGATGAAATTGGATAAACTCTAGATTTGCCAAACGGCAACCCGCTTGCCATGCCATCATAACACCATCGCCGACACAGACGTTCGGCGCGCTGGCACGCTTAAATAATTGCCCCAAGCCACCACTGGCTAAGACAACCGCGCGACTATAAAAGGTAAGTTTACGTTGATGTATATGATCAAAAACAAGCGCACCTTGGCACTGATTATTTGGATTGGCGCTATTTTTTAACAGGCTTAGTGCTTCATGATAGGGCAAGATAGTAATATTGGACGCAGCTTGCGCTTTTACAATCAAGGCTTCCATAATATGCCGACCAGTTGCATCATCGGCGTGGGCGACCCGCCGACAGCCATGACCGCCTTCTTTGGTTAAATGCAAATTACTGGTCTGTAATGTCGCTATAGAGTTTGTATTATCATGCTGGTGTCTCTCCTGCTGGGGAATCATGGTAAAGGGCACACCTTGTTCACAAAGCCATTGCACCGCTTGCTGTCCAGCGCTTAAAATACTGCTGGTATTATCAGCTTCGCATAAACCTGCGCCAGCAATGAGTGTATCAGCGATATGATCAGCGACACGGTCATTCTTATCTAAGCTGGCTGCAATGCCACCTTGGGCATAATGGCTTGAGCAAACATCCAGTGCCGCTTTGCTGAGTACCGTAATGTTTAGCGATTTCGGCAAAGCAAGGGCGGTGGTTAATCCTGCAAGGCCAGCACCAATGATAAGGACGTCTGTCTGGACAGTATCCTCAGCATTATTTGAAGTTACCTTATCCGTTGACCATGCCTCGATCATATTAGGCCGCTCCAACATTGGCAAATAATTCGCGGTCTTTAACAATGTCACCGCTCGCGGCCACACGTTGCTTTTGCGCTTCAGCAAAATCAAGCATGCGTTGTAAAGGTTTTCTAGCTGCTGCTGCCAGCTCAGGCGTCATGAGTACTTCACCGCTACGATTGCTCAAGCACTGTTCAATACCTTGCAGGCCATTCATTGCCATCCATGGACAAAAAGCACAGCTTTTACAACTGGCGCTTTCACCAGCCGTTGGCGCAGCTAAGAAACGCTTATGTGGCGAGCGCTTTTGCATCTCGTGCAAGATGCCTAAGTCGGTAGCGACGATAAAGGTCTCAGCATCCATCTCATACGTTGATTGCAACAGCTTACTCGTCGAGCCGACCACATCAGCCAGTGCCACGACGCTATCAGGCGATTCAGGATGCACCAATACTTTGGCGTTTGGGTGCTCTTCTTTTAATTGCAGCAGCTCAGTGGCTTTAAACTCGTTATGTACGAGGCACGAACCTTGCCAGAGCAGCATATCCGCGCCAGTCTCTTGTGCGATATATTTACCCAAATGGCGGTCAGGACCCCAAATGATTTTTTCACCATTATTATGCAAATGGCGGATGATATCGATGCCAACCGATGACGTAACTACCCAATCGGCACGGGCTTTCACAGCAGCGCTAGTATTGGCATAAACCACCACTGTACGCTCAGGGTGAGCATCACAAAATGCGGAAAACTCATCAGCCGGACAGCCCAAATCGAGCGAGCACTCCGCTTCCAAGTCTGGCATCAGTACCGTTTTTTCCATACTGAGTATTTTCGCCGATTCACCCATAAAGCGCACACCCGCGACGACCAATGTCTGCGCACTATGCGCTTGACCAAAGCGTGCCATCTCAAGCGAATCCCCCACACAGCCGCCGGTTGCTAATGCCAAATCTTGTATAAAAGGGTCGACATAGTAATGGGCAACCAATACTGCATTATGTTCTTTTAGCAATTGCTTAATATTTTCTTCAACGGCAAGTCGTTTCTCACGTGGCAAATCCGCTGGGATTTTAGCTTTGGCGTATTCGATATTCATCTGATTGGCAATGCGATTATCAGTGCTCATGATGGGCGCGTCGTATGGATAAGTTTTCATAAGTGCAAACCTTTGCTGCGATAACGGCAAACCAATAGCCGCTAAAAGTGAGTCAGTTAAATGTGGTTAAATAACAAGTTTTAATAATTATGCTCATTTTGAGCATAAATACAAGTATTTTTTATAACCTGCTTCTAAAATGATACGTAATTCGTCAAAACTTACCTTGCTCGCTGTCTTTTTTATTGCTTCCGATATCGTCTATTTACAACGGCAGGCTATGATAGTTTTCGATTCACGCTATACTAAGCATGGTTATAAACACTTCATTTTAAAAACGCTCATTTTACGTTTAAACATAACGGAAACCTTTAAAGCCATGACGTTGTCTTATTCGCATTCGCATCAACAAGGTAGCGGCACCACAGAAGTGGTCGCCGTGTTGGTAGCGATTACCGAGCACACCGCGCGCGTTTTGACGGTTGACCAAGGCAAGCTCTTGCCCAACGGGCCATTGATGCCATTACATCGCTCCTTGCAAGCGGGCGTACGTCAATGGGTCGAGGAGCAAACGCAGCAGCCGCTTGGTTATTTAGAGCAGCTTTATACCTTTGTCGATACCAATCGCCGCAACGTCGATGGTCATGCGCTTGTCTATGTGAGCTACCTAGGATTGGTGCAAGAAGCGCAAATGCAAGAGCTGCCAAGCCAAGCATTATGGCGCGATTGGTACGATTATTTCCCATGGGAAAATCACTTGGACGGTATGCCAAGTATGATTATGAATCATATTGTGCCGGCGTTATTAAGCTGGGCAGACAGCGCAGCGGAAACAGTCGTGCGGCAGCGCCGCCGTCAGCGTATTGGTTTATGCTGGGGAATCAGTGAGGAAACTTTGAGGGTTGATAATCTCAAAGATACGGACAAGGCATTAAATGTTGATAAAGCTTATGAGAATAGAGAATGGGTTGCCGAGCATGTGTTGCTGCGTTATGAGATGCTTTATGAAGCAGGGTTAATCCCTGAAGCACCGACTTATCCGCCAAGTTACCAAATGAAGTTGCCTACAAATTGGTTGCAGTTAATAGGCGTACCGATGTATTACGACCATCGCCGCGTGATTGCCACCGCTATCTCAAGGCTGCGTGCCAAGATTGAATATCGACCGCTTATCTTTGGTTTGATGCCGGACGTGTTTACCTTATCGCAGCTGCAACAAAGCGTTGAAGCGTTATCAGGCGTACCTTTACATAAGCAAAACTTCCGTCGTTTGCTAGATTCACAAAAACTCGTCATGGAGACAGGGCAGAGTAGTAGCGCTCAGCGCGGTCGCCCTGCCAAGCTTTATCGCTTCCGCCATGATATTGAGCTACAAAGCCTACTCATGGATAGTAAATTGCCTAAACGAAAATAGCATCAACTGCATAAGCCTTCCTATACTGACGCTAAATACTCATATTAAAGCTAAATCAGATTGGTTGATTTTATTAATTTGCACCCTTTTCTTGCGAGGCTTTGTACTTTGCGCTATATTTATGCTCATTTTGAGTTTAATTAACTATATTTTCTTAAGTGCATAGAACGCATATAAATATCAGGCAAAATAAGGGTCAAACATGACAGTTAAACAAGAGCCAGCATTGGCTGAAGTATTGCTTAAACCTTTGGTAGAAGCGGCCTTAACGGAAGATTTGGGCAGGCGCGGTGATGTGACTTCACAAGCGACTATCCCAGCAGATATGCAAGCGCAACTACAGATCAAAGCGCGCCAAGCAGGTGTGATTTGTGGTATGGATTTAGCGCGTTTGTCTTTTGCTTTGATTGACGAGCAAATCGAGTTTATTGCCAAAGTCAATGACGGTGCGACGGTCGAAGCGGGTACGGTACTGGCAACAGTGCGTGGTAACGCGCGGAATTTACTAACCGCAGAGCGTACCGCGCTTAACTTTATGACTCATCTCAGTGGTATTGCGACAGATACCAAAAAAATTGTCGATAGCGTCGCAGAATACCCAACGCAAATTACCTGTACGCGTAAAACCATTCCTGGGTTGCGTATCATACAAAAATACGCGGTGCGCTGCGGCGGCGGGCGCAATCATCGCTTGGGATTGGATGATGCGATTTTAATCAAAGACAACCACATTGCCATTGCAGGTAATATAAAAACCGCTATTCAGCAAGCGCAAAACTTTGCTGGGCATCTCATTCCGATAGAAGTCGAAGTCGATACCTTGGGTCAATTAGAGCAAGCCTTAGAGGCTGGCGTGAATTTGGTACTCTTAGATAATATGGCACCTGAAGTTTTGTCAAAAGCCGTTGCTATGTGTAAGGGTCGCGCCAAAACCGAAGCCTCTGGTGGTATCACGCCTGAAACCGTGCAAGCGGTAGCAGAGACAGGCGTTGATTTTATCGCGATGGGTTATTTAACCCACAGTACGACAGCATTAGATATTGGCCTCGATTTTAGCGCTTAAGATTAACGGTCGGTCTACATCGATGCTAAAGCTTTTGATTAATTTTATGGCATAAATCTCGGTTAGATAAGTTATTAAAAGGGTTGCGAACAGTTAAATAAAATATATACAAACCTACCTATTTAT
>NZ_DJUD01000006.1:0-27133 GCF_002439405.1 Psychrobacter sp. UBA6291
CGATATCATAAGCTCAAAGATAGCTATGCAGCAGCGATAATGCTTGCTTGTGTCTTTATCTGGTTGCCACTCATTTGAATTCTATACACGCCCTAATATCACCTAATTAATATTCACCACACCGCGACACTTAGGAAATTGACTGCAACCAAAAAAGGGCTGACCTTGCTGCTGACCTTTTTTAGCAACGCGCTTGACCATCTCACTATTAGACTTCGGGCAAGCGGGAGTATTATCAGAAATGATTGACGCTTCAACTTGCTCGATAATAGAAGGCTCCTTAGTAGCAGCTTTCTCTATCTTCGGCTCTGATTCCAAAACCTCAAATGGGGTAATAAAGACAGAATCATCATTAATCAGTTGAGAGATAGGCCGAACATTGCTAGAAGGGACAAACGGAGCGTCGCCCGCTTCAACTTCCGTTTGCCCAGACCATCGCAGTACTTCTCTGCTTTGAAGAATGGTCTTTTTAGGAGGTTGTTTTACTATTAATTCAGGCGCAGGCTGATTCGCTGATATAGTAACTGACTTAGCATTTGGTTTATCACTAGCTTGCTTGTTTGACGGATTATGCTTCTCTTTTAAATAGGCTTTATGCGCTCTGTTAGTACGCCAAGACTTGCTAAATCGATTGTTTTCAATTTGCTCAACAATGGCTTTGACTTCTTCATCGGTAAGCATTTTATCTTGTTTTTTCTTGATATAAGATGCCATGCCGCTCGTCAATACGTACTCTGGTAACTCATCACGAGTTTTAAGCTCACACTCGCCGATAAAGGCAATCATCGAATGGAAATAACTCATCTCCAGTTCTAATAAATCAGACAGCGTTTTTATATGTAGATAATTTTGCCGCAATGGATTTTGAAATTTATACTTGCGACCCATGATTACTTGCGTCCATTGTCGCCGCTTCTCATTACCAAAAATCCAGCCTTTATAGTTTTTGGTTTCGATGACAAAGATGCCATACCTAGAGACGATGACATGGTCAATTTGGGTACTACCACCATCTGCTAATGGCAAAGTGATATTGTTTAGACGATGATAAACGTCTTTTTCAAGTTTTAGCCACATGGCTACATTGATGACGGTCTCGCCGACGATACCTTTAAAGCTGGACATCAAAGACATGGTTTTACGGCGCTTTTTGATAAAAAGTCAAATTGGTTATTTTAAGCGATAAGCCAGTATAAGACTTACTTCTAAATCGCTCATAACTTTAATAATACATTGAAACAGCACAATTGTAGTAGGCTATTGCATTAATATTTCAGTTATAACGCTCAGTTATGCTCTAAAAGCATGTTCAATACTGACGACTTTATTACTACCCTTTGGATCATACGTATGAATACTCGCGCCGCCTCTTTGCTAAAAATTACGCTTGGCACCTCTTTATTACTATCTTTGCCTATAATGGGAGTCGCCGCCAACACGATGCCACAAAAGTGGAAACTGGACGTGCCTAAGACCAGTGCTGATTTTGAGGTCAAGTATTTAGGCAAGGCGACCACTGACGGTAAGTTTCGTAAAGTAAATGGATCGATCAATTATGACGTCAAAAAGCCTGAGAGTACGACCATTAATTTTACCGTGCATACCGATAGCATCGATACCGAGCGCAAGCTACGTGACTCTTTTTTGCGCCGTAAAGAGCTGCTCAATACGCAGCAATACCCGACGATGACGTTTGTCTCAAAAAAGATCAAGATGATTACGCCGAAAGAAGCCAATGTCACGGGCGACTTTACCGCTTTAGGTCAAACCAAACCGTTAACGGTAAGAGTGACTTTATCTGATGTAGAGATTGACCCCGCCACCTCTCAACCGACGTTAAAGTTTCGCGCGACAGGTATGGTCGATCGCTATAGCTATGGAGTGACAGCCTTCCCGAAACTGATTAGCAATATCATTCCGCTTGAGATATCAGGGAAGCTGATTGCAGCCAATTGATTAAGTGACAAAAAACCCAACTTAGAATTTCTAAGTTGGGTAGATAACACCATAGATTTTTAAGACGATACTTACAGAAACGCTTAATTATTTAAAAATATTATGACCTAAAAATGACTCGAAAATCGATTAAATATTAAAAATATATTTTCTAACGTTTTTAGTACTGCCATATTTGCTCTTCTGCTATACCAGTCTTATCTATTTTATTTCTTCTTTTCTGAATTTTAGTATCTATTTTTTCTTGCTTTTTCATCGCCTTTTGGTTGATATCGTCTATCATTGCCTGAATCTTTTTATCAATTTTATCCTGTTCTTTTTGACGCAGCTTGTCTACTTTATCCAGCTCTTTTTGACGCACCTTGTCTATTAATCAACGTGCCAGTACAAAACAGGTACACGTCCTTAAGCTCGCTTTAAATTAGCGAACTAGATATAACACTAACAACGGTCAACTATAAAACAACACATCAAGCTTGGTTATAGAGCGGCTGGTCGAACTTTGCGTTACCATTTAACGACTCATGGTGCATTATGTTTCGACACTAACCTACCCAGCAATCTATTTACAGGGCTTTTATAATATTTCAAAACCAAAAGTTAATCACAAAAAAAAGAGCCACCAGATTTCTCTAGTAGCTCTTTCTTGTTTAAACGCTAACTAAGTTAGGTTTATTACACCAAACTATTTACTGCATCAACCACAGCGTTAGTGGTAATACCGAACTCTTTATACAGCTCATCAGCAGGCGCTGATTCACCATAAGTCGTCATTCCGATAACTTTGCCATCTAGACCGACAAACTTATACCAGTAATCGACATGTGCTGCTTCTACCGCTACGCGGGCGCGGATATTAGCTGGCAATACCGCTTCACGGTAGCTCGTCTCTTGCTCTACGAAAATCTCGGCACATGGCATAGAGACCACACGCACGCCAACGCCATTTGCACTTAACGTCTCGTGCGCTTGCATAGCTAAGCCAACTTCTGAACCTGTCGCGATGATAATTGCTTGTAACTCGCCTTGCTCTTTCGCTAACACATAGCCACCTTTAGCGATGTTAGCGACTTGCTCAGCATCACGTGCTTGATGTGGCAAGCTTTGACGGCTAAAGATCAATGCTGATGGATTGTTTTCGGACTTAATTGCTTCAACCCAAGCGCTGGCCGATTCGGTCGCATCACACGGACGCCATGTGCGTAGATTTGGCGTGGTACGTAAGCTAGTCAATTGCTCAACTGGCTGATGCGTCGGGCCATCTTCACCCAGGCCGATAGAGTCATGAGTGTAAACATGAATCACACGCTGCTTCATGAGTGCGCCCATACGTACCGCATTACGCGCGTATTCCATAAACATCAGGAAGGTTGCCACGTAAGGGATAAAGCCGCCATGCAACGCGATACCATTGGCAATCGCGGTCATACCAAACTCGCGCACGCCATAATAGATATAGTTGCCGTCAGCGTCTTTTTCGATGCCTTTCGCACCTTTAAATAGCGTAAGGTTTGAACCTGCCAGATCCGCTGAACCGCCCAACAATTCTGGTAGTAACGGCTGTAAGGTATTGATCGCATTTTGACTGGCTTTACGACTGGCAACATCACCGCCCTGCTCTTGCGTTTGCTGAATATAGGCTTGTGCTTGGCTTTCAAAATCCGCTGGCAATTCACCGTTTAAGCGGCGTAGTAGCTCGCTTGCCAACTCTGGATAGGCTTTTTTATAGGCTTCAAAGTCCGCATCCCAGTTCTTTTGCTGTACATCACCTTTAGCTTTAGCATCCCATGCTTCATAGATTTCATCATCTAGTTCAAACGGCGCATGAGTCCATGCTAAAGCGTCACGGGTCAAGACGATTTCGTCATCACCAAGCGGCGCACCATGACTAGCTGCTAAGCCTTGCTTGTTCGGGCTACCCGCACCAATCGTCGTTTTACAAATAATTAAGCTTGGCTTAGCGGTCTCAGCAATGGCTTGCTCAGTGGCTTTGGTAATCTCATCGGTATCGTGACCATCGACTTTGATGACCTGCCAGCCATAGGCTTCAAAGCGCGCTTGCGTATCATCAGTGAACCAGCCTTCGACATCGCCATCGATTGAGATGCCATTATCATCATAGAAAAAGACCAATTTGCCCAAACCTAACGTGCCAGCCAATGAGCAAACTTCATGGCTGATACCTTCCATCAAGCAGCCATCGCCTAAGAACGCATAAGTATGATGGTCAACGATGTTATGGCCGTCACGGTTGAACTGCGCCGCTAGTGTCTTCTCTGCAATCGCAAAACCAACGGCATTGGCAATACCCTGACCTAGTGGACCCGTTGTGGTTTCAATCCCTGGCGTATAGCCAAGTTCAGGATGGCCTGGAGTTTTTGAATGCAGCTGACGAAAGCCTTTTAAATCATCAACGCTGACATCATAGCCTGATAAATGCAGCAAGGAATAAATGAGCATCGAGCCATGACCGTTTGATAGTACAAAGCGATCGCGGTTGTGCCATTGCGGGTCAGCAGGATTGTGCTTTAAAAATTTGCGCCACAATACTTCGGCAATATCAGCCATGCCCATCGGCGCGCCTGGGTGTCCAGAATTGGCTTTTTGAACCGCGTCGAACGACAGTACACGGATGGCATTGGCAAGTTTGCGTTCATTAATTGGGGTCGGCATAGAGTGTCCTAATATTCGAATGAAAAGTATGGAGCATAAGAGAAAGGGTTACTCAGAGGGCAATCCATCAGAAATACGACAAAAATACAATGGATGTCATCAAAAGATAGACTATAAAATCACATGCAATATTAACATATTTGCCATCTGGCAATCTAAAAATGCGCTGACAGAAGCGTTTGTATTTAACAATCATTCGTATCAGTTTTATTAAACCAATACGTATGAAAAAACCGCGAGTCAGCAACCAACCCGCAGTTTAGATAAAAAACTAAATCATTAAGCTAAAATGGTTTCAACTCCGCCCATGAACGGACGCAATACTTCAGGAATGGCAATACTACCATCAGCATTTTGATGATTTTCCATCACTGCCAATAACGTACGACCGACTGCCAAACCTGAACCATTTAGCGTATGCGCTAGGCTGGTTTGCTTGCCATCTTTAACGCGCGTGCCCATACGGCGAGCTTGGAAGTCGCCACAGTTTGAGCAGCTTGAGATTTCACGATAAGTATCTTGGCTTGGCAACCACACTTCGATGTCATAAGTTTTTTGAGCGGCAAAGCCCATATCGCCAGTACATAGTTTGACCACACGGTACGGCAGATTCAACTGCTGCAAAATGTACTCAGCTTGTGCCGTCATCGCCTCAAGTAAGTCATCTGATTGCTCAGCGGTAGCGATATTGACCATCTCAACTTTTTCAAACTGATGCTGACGGATTAGACCACGGGTATCGCGACCATGCGAGCCCGCTTCACTACGGAAACATGGCGTATGGGCGGTAAATTTTAACGGCAGCTCTTTGATATCCAAACGCTCACCGCGTACCAAGTTGGTCATGGGCACTTCGGCCGTTGGAATCAGATAAAAATCTGTACCTTCGTTATTGGTATGATTGGTCAATTTAAACAAATCATCTTCAAACTTCGGCAATTGACCCGTACCTTTTAAACTCTCAGCGTTCACAATATAAGGCACGTAGGTTTCAGTATAGCCGTACTTGATGGTATGGGTATTGAGCATAAACTGAATCAAGGCACGATGCAGTTGCGCAAGCTGACCTTTTAAGACGTTAAAACGGCTACCAGTCAGCTTTGCAGCGGCTTCGAAATCAAGCATACCTAGCGTCTCACCGATATGAGTATGGTCTTGAATCTCAAAATCAAACGCGCGCGGCGTTCCCCATTTGCGCACTTCGACGTTATCATCTTCTGATGTCCCGACTGGCACATCGGCGGCTGGGATATTTGGGATTTGCATGGCCGCTTGGCTAATACGCTCTTGCAAGGTACGCAGCTCATCTTCAGCTGTCTTAATCTCACCGCTGACACTTTGCATCTCAGCCAACAGTTCGCTGGCATCTGCGCCCGATTTTTTTAGCGCACCCACTTGCTTAGCACCGGCATTACGACGCGATTGCAGCTCTTCGGTTTTGACTTGCAAAGACTTACGTTCGTTTTCGATACTTTGCCAAAACGCCATATCAAGCGCATAACCACGCGTGGCCAGCTGCTGTTGTAAATCCGTTAAATCACCGCGTAAGAGTTTTGGGTCAATCATAATAGTTGCCTGTAGCGCCAAAAGTGAGTAAGAAATAAAAAGGGAAAATAGTAGCCAAGTATAGTGCTTAGATATCACTAGCCATAAATGAAATAAAACAAAAAATAGCGCGCAAAGCCTTATAAAACCACTATAAAGCTTTGCCATAAAGCCACGTCAATCTGAATAATAAATAATAGTCACTATCATACCAATACCGAGCAGATTTGACCATGTTTTGGCTATATTTTGCCAAAATCTAGCACTTTCTTTGCACAAGCTTTATGGGTTAAATAACAAATAATAAAAGTCACATCATGCTCTTATACATCAAGTTCTCTCATTGACCTTAGTATAAATAAGGATGCCATCTGAAAAATAACCGAGCTATTGGTCGACAGACCCGCTTATATGTTTCATTTAAGAGCAGTTTTCGGTAAGATAAGCGCATATCTTTATTCTACTTTCCGCCAAGCATCGCTAAGTATGGCATCGCAGCCTCGCTTTGGCGCTTTGGCGCTTTTCATCCCACGCTTTTAAAATACGTATCTGAGAAACCTTTATGGCCCTGTACCCCTACACGCTTCAACCTGTCGCCTTAAACCTAACCGAGGCCGAATTTCATCAAGCCCAATATGAGCTATTTGCCAGTGCCAGCCCGTCGTTTGGTCTGTCGAGTATTAAAATGAAAGAGTGGATTATTATGGCAGTCGTCGTCATATTAGCCATCGCGGGCTTGGTTTTTTTAACTGGTTATTCGACCATTATTTTTTGGCTGATGCTAGCGGCGGTGGTCATTTATCTATTGGTACGTACCCTTGGCTTTAAATGGTATGTCAAAAAAGAGTTTGAAAAACAAGTTGCTGACCAAGAAATGCCTGATGAGATGCGTCAGATGAAATTGGGCGTGCAAAAGCATGGTCTGGTCATGGCCATGCCGGTCAATCAGCCTGACATGTTTAATAGCAATCAGATGCGCGGTATGCAGATGCGTGCTGGTAGCACTCAGCAAGCGGTTATTCCTTGGAGCGCCGTCAAAAGCTGGGATGAAACCGATGACTACATCTTCATGATGTTTGAGCTAAAAGGTCAACAGGGCAGCCAAATCATTCCTAAGCGTTTACAAGCGCAAAAATTCCCAATCGATACCGTACGTCAGCACCTACAAGAAGTCATTGCCGTTAAAGGCTTAAACCCTGAAAACTTACAGCCACCTGCAAAACTATAAAAGTGACTTTTAAATTAAGAAGTGGCTTCTAGAGTTCTGTGGTTAGTCGTTTTTTATAATTCAGCATTAAACTTGTATAGGTGTTGGCTTTATAAAATAGTATGAATAGCGTGGATATTGTGACTTTATAATTCTATCAAATCAATCACAGACTTAGATTAATTGAATTTAACTTATCATAGTATCTTTGCTATTATAATAAGCATAAACAGACAAGGTATAGATACCTAAAAACCTGTAGAAGATATATAACGAGCATAGCAATGCAGGATATGACTTGCTACACTCTTAGACTTCTACATTTGCCTTAGATGATTAAGTCTAAGTTTATAAAAATAACCAATCTCTTAAATCAACACTCAAACTATAAGGATAATATTATGAGTAATACTAATAATGCAACCAACCAAATCGGTCTAGAAAAAGCAGATATGAGCGAAGTGATTGATAAGTTAAACGACTTATTATCAAGCTATCATATGTTTTATATCAACGTACGTGGTTATCACTGGAACGTAAAAGGTGAGCATTTCTTCACCTTGCACCCACAGTTCGAAGAGCTATATACCAATTTGCAAGTAGAAATTGATGAAATCGCTGAGCGTATCTTAACCTTGGGTGGCACGCCACTGCATGCTTATAGCGACTTTAGTCAACATACCAACATTCAAGAAGATAAAAACGTTAAAGACGGTAATGCTTGTGTGCAAGGTGTGGTGACTGGCCTACAAGCGCTGATTGAAGAGCAACGCGAAGTGTCAGCATTGGCAGAACGAGCTGAAGACCAAGGTACAGCCGATTTAGTTGATGAGTATGTACAACAACAAGAAAAGCTGGTTTGGATGTATAACGCTTTTTTGGCTAAATAACGGCTAAACAGATAAATACATAAAACCATTTATCACTCAATTCGTTTATTAACTGAATAGATAGTAAGTAAGGAAAAAGCACCTAATTTAGGTGCTTTTTTTGTGTTCGCTTTGCTAAAAATCGATAAACGTTAAGCTCTTTCAATAGCTGAACCTATTCTACTTCTCAATCCACTGGCGTATTTTTTCACGCTCTGCTGGCGTTGCTTGTAACCAAAGTTGCATAAACTGATCTAAAGTACTGGTAGAGGCAGCAGCGCTTGTCGTTTGCTGAACTGTGGTCACAGCACCTGTATTGACAGTGCTGGCAGTAGGTTGACCTAACGCAGCAATGGCACGTTGGTTTTGTAGCTCAGCATCATTTGCGCCGCCAAATACACCACCCAATGTTTTACCCAAACCTGATAGCAAACCACCTTGGCTGCCTTCCAAAGCTTGCTGACTGGCAACTACCGTATTATTCTGTTGCACCGCTAGGGTTGGACGCTTGGCATACTCTCTTGCTGCTTCATATTTTTCTGGCTGATTTGGCATAACGAGACGATAGGTCTGATTATCTTTTAATTCTGCCGTCACACTCACATTACCCGAGCGCAAATAATCGTGCTCATCACGGCGCAAGTTATATAAACGATCATATTTAGCGGTAATCGCATGCTGACCAGGCTCTAAGGTAAACGACTTCGTCAGCGGCTGAAACGGGCTTTGCTGGATTTCTTGCCCATTGATAGCGGTCACTTTGATATGGTCATCAACAAGCAAGGTCACTGCCGCGTGCGATAACATCGATACTGAGCCTGCAGCAATTAATAAGGAGCCAACAGTCAGTTTTTTTAGCAAAGAAGCGTTTGGTTTCATAAGTTATTCCAAGGATAGTAAAGTAGCGGTATAAAGGGCGTGTCTATGAACATTGAAAACTAATTATTAAAAGCTAAAGGTCAAAAAACGAAAGGTTAAAAGTCGAGCGGCATGGTATGTTGATCTTGATTAGCGACCTCATTGTCACCTTGCGTTTCCTGGGCGATATCAGCAAGCTCGGCGGCGAGCGTCTGCTCATCAATCGTGCGCAGCGCATCGCTAATGACCGCTTTGGATATATTACTACGACCAAGGTTAGAAAACATCGGCTGAATGTAATTTAGGACGTCCATCATAGCGCCGATACGATGCGGCCCTTCGGTGAGTAAATGATTGATAATACGCTCATCAAACTGCCAACCGCGGCGGCGTAAGATAGATTGTAGCAAAGCTTGACGGTCTGCCAAATCATGACCGGTTGGCACTTTAAAGCTTGGTGACTGCGCCAAACGGGTGAGGAGATCTGTTAACTGAAACGGTAATTCGGTCGCAGGTTTGTTGGAGGCAAAAATCAGCTGCCGTTGTCCTTCTCGGCTACGATTAATTAGGTGAAATAAGGCTTCTTGCCATTGGCTGCTTTGCTCAAGCACTTCTAAATCATCAATCGCAATCAAGGAAAAATTTTCTAAAGAAGATAGAACATTGACATCGGTATGAATCAGCTCATTTAATGACAGACAAATCGCGGATTTGTCCATCTCGATAAACGACTCACAGATGGCGGATAATAAGTGCGACTTGCCCGTCTCTGGGCTGCCAAATAGGTACAGCTGACCTATCAGGCCGACATGTAGCTGCCGCACTGCGTCGATAATAGACATCCAACCTGGACCGGCAAAGTCGCTGAGACTCGCATCATGCTTAATGTCCAGATTGAGACTTAGCTGTGCTTCTGCCATGAATCATCAACTCGGTTTGCGTAGCGCAATCACTAAAAAGGCTAAACGACTAATATTCTGTAAACTGGCTTTGCTAACTTTCACATTTAGCAAAGCCAACCTAATAACGGTAAATACCGTTAATACTGCGCCTATATATAACATATTTGCAAAATGACTGACAAGTCTTTTACCCATTAAGCCCAATCTATCATTATTCATAGAATGTCTGGGCGATTTATTTTTCTTCAAATAACGCCAATTGTTTACGGCCTTTATAAAAGTCAGTCGATTGATAATAGGCGTATAAATGACGGAATAAGACATTAAGCACAGCGGACACCGGTAGCGCAATCAGCATACCGACGAAACCTAATAAGCTTGCCCCTGCCAATACGGCAAAAATAACCCATAACGGCGATAAACCGATTTTGTCGCCCAACAATAACGGTTGTAAAATATAACCCTCTGCCGCTTGTCCGACCAAAAACGCGCCAACCACTAAGGCTAGATAAGTCCAGTCTAAACCAAATTGGAATAAAGAGGCGATAATCGCGGCGATAAAGCCGATACCAAAGCCTAAATACGGTACGAAGCTTGCGATACCAGCCACCATACCAATAATCAAACCAAGCTCAAGCCCAATAAGCTGGAGCTGTACAGCATAAATGACGCCTAATAATACCATGACCAATAATTGACCTTTAATAAATGCCATTAAGGCTTGATCGCATTCTTTAGCAATGGCAACCACCTTTTTGCAATAAGGCGCCGGAATTGCCATTTTCCAAGTATGCAGACGCTGATCCCAATTAAATAGGAAATAAAAGGTTAAAATCGGCACCAGTACAATCAAGCCAGCATTATTAATAAAATTCATACTAGAGACCAAAATTTGGCTCATCATGCTGCTGGCATCAGCGAATTTATAATTGGTCTGCATATAATCAACCAAAGTATCAGAAAAGCCTTTGGCTTCGAGTTCTGGCAGACGAATACGGCTGTTATTGATAAACCACTCACGTACAACTTGGTTATACCAATTTAATACTTTGGGTAGATATTCCCACGCCGCTTGCAGTTGATGCCATAAAGTCGGTATTAACCACCAAAGCAGCAGCACCATACCAAGCGTAATCGTCGAATAAACGATGATAATGGCTATCCAACGCTTGATATATTTTGATAAACGCTTAACCAGTGGATTAAATAAATAAGCCAACACAAAAGCCACGACAAACGGCACGATGACCGGCATCATCAAATACAATAAAAATACCGCTATAACAATCGCAACGACGATAAATAAGCGCCGAAAAAAGGGATCTATTGGTTGGTTTATCATGAAGGGTAACCCTACGATTAAGTCAATGTAAAATACTGGCATCTGATGATTAGTTCACTGAAATATGTCTTCAGCGGCTTTATATTTGTCATGGTCATTAGCAGCGTCATTGTCGTAGGTTTTGCCAACGACTTTGGCGTTCTATTATCGCAGAGTCGAACAAAAAATCAGTCATTTTTTGTTTCTTAATTTTTTATTGCACCTAAGACGGCTTTATTAGCTCTCTTCTGCAAATATCCGCCAAATATTGGTAAGTTGCTTTGCGGCTAAGGGTCATTTTTGGGTATAATGCGCGCACTATCTGCAAAATTAACACGACCGATCCGCTTTTCTACTGACCGACCTTCATTCCTTATAAAATTTGTGAGATGACCATGAGTAACAAGCCTTCTTTAAGCTACAAAGATGCTGGCGTCGATATTGATGCCGGCGATGCGTTGGTGCAACGTATTAAATCAGTGGCAAAAGCCACCTCTCGTCCTGAGGTTGTGGGCGGACTTGGCGGTTTTGGGGCGCTTTGTCGTATTCCGACTGGTTACACCTCACCGTTGTTGGTTTCGGGCACTGACGGTGTCGGCACCAAGCTCAAATTGGCCTTGCAATTAAACCGTCATGACACCATCGGTATCGACTTGGTGGCTATGTGCGTCAATGATTTATTGGTTTGCGGTGCTGAGCCATTATTTTTCTTAGATTATTATGCAACGGGCAAGCTTGATGTCGATGTCGCGGCAACTGTTGTCACGGGCATTGGCGAAGGCTGTAAATTATCAAATTGCGCGCTCATTGGCGGCGAAACCGCTGAGATGCCGGGCATGTATCAAGATGATGATTATGACCTAGCCGGTTTCTGTGTCGGCGTAGTCGAAGAAGCGGAAGTTATCACCGGTGAAAACGTCAGCGAGGGCGATGTATTGATTGCCCTTGCTTCAAGCGGCGCGCATTCTAATGGCTACTCATTGGTACGTAAAGTCATCGAAGTCAGCGGCGTTGATGTCACGACAAGCGATGAGCAATTAGATGGTCAGCCTATTCAGGATGCACTGATGGCGCCGACACGTATTTATGTTAAAGCCATTAAAGCCTTGCAAGATACCCTTGGTAGCTCAGCCTTACATGCGATGTCACATATCACCGGCGGGGGCTTAACCGATAACCTGCCGCGTGTACTACCAGATAATTTAGCCGCTAGCATTGATACGAGCAGCTGGCAGTTCTCAGAGCTATTTACGTGGCTACAAACCCAAGGCAATATCGAGCAAAGTGAGATGTACCGCACCTTTAACTGCGGCGTCGGTTTTGTCATCGTTGTACCTAAAGACAAAGCAGAAACGGCTATTAAAACCTTAAATGAGGCGGGCGAAAACGCTTGGAAATTGGGTGAAATGGTTAGCCGTGAAGCGGACGCCGTGGTGTACCGTTAATGCCAGACGACAATTTAAAAAGTATTGCAAAAAAATTAGCTAAACCGTTACGCGTCGCTGTCTTGGTATCTGGTAGTGGTAGCAACCTGCAAGTATTGATTAATGCCATGCAAGCTGGCGCGCTACCGATTGAGATTGTTGGCGTCATCAGTAACCGTGAAGACGCTTATGCCATCACACGCGCTAATGACGCTGCGATTCCAGTTGCCGTCTTATCTCACGTTGCGAGCGGCAAACGTATGGGGATCAAAACTTTTGAAACCCATGCTAATGCTCAATTAACCACTTGGCAGCCTGATGTGATTGTGCTTGCAGGATTTATGCGCGTATTAAGCGCCTCATTTATCGATAATGCGCCTGCGCCAATGATTAACCTGCACCCTGCTTTGCTGCCTGCTTATAAGGGCCTAGATACCCATCAGCGCGCGATACAAGCGGGCGAACGCCATCATGGCTGTAGTATTCATGTGGTCACCGCCGAGCTTGATGCCGGTGCTGTGTTGACCCAAGCGCTGCTTGAAGTCAATTGCAAAGACACTGCGGATAGCCTGCAAGCACGCGTACAAAAAGCGGAGCATCAACTCTTACCGTGGACCCTATTGCTGATTGCTAAGGGTATTATTGACTTAGGTAATCCGCATGAGGATACTAAATCATCTTATCTACCGGCTTTACCGCTAAAGCTATGGTTAGATGTTTAAGCTTTTCTAATAAACTAAAAAGCAGAATCCATAACGGGTTCTGCTTTTTTATGCTTAAGTCAAAGATAATATATAGTGAGTGAAAAGTAATATCGATACATCACGCACTGCTGATATCAATTTTTCTTGCTTGCTGTGCGTGCGTAGACAAAGGCTACAAAAAATTGATATCAGCCATACCGTCGCGTTTTTAAGATATTTTGACTGTATAGCAAAAAAATACCTCGTTACTGAATAACGAGGCATTTCAAATAATAAATCTAAAGCAGTTCAATCATTAAGCAGGCTTTTTATCAACCACATGTACTGCTTTAATATTGACAAACTCTTTAATACCAAAGCCACCATGTTCACGGCCATAGCCTGAATCCTTCACGCCGCCGAATGGTAAACCAGGATTGACCAAGTTATAGCCATTGATATAAACCATCCCCGTATCGAAATGCTGCTGCGCTAAATTAATTGCTTTTTCTTCATCTTTTGAGAATATAGCACCGCCGAGTCCATAGCGACTATCATTGGCAATACGGAAAGCATCGTCTTGGTCTTTCGCACGGATAAGCGCGGCAACAGGACCAAATAACTCATCTTTATAAGCTGGTTGATCGGGTTTGATATTTTCCAAAATCGTTGGTGGATAAAACGCGCCCGGCTTATCAGGTACTTCGCCGCCAATCGTAATGGTCGCACCTTTATCTACACTTTCTTGTACTTGCTTGTGCAAGGTATCGCGCTGTTTGCTACTCGACATCGGACCTACGTCCGTCGACTTTTCCATTGGATCGCCAACTTTATAGCTGTTGAATTTTTCGATCACCAAATCTCGGAATTTATCATACACGCTATCGACGACGACAAAACGTTTGGCGGCAATACAGGTTTCGCCATTATTGTATAAACGTGCATGGGCACAGGTCGCTGCTGCTAGATCTAAGTCGGCATCCTCTAGCACAATAAAGGCATCATTCGAGCCAAGTTCCATAACCGTCTTTTTCAGTACTTTTGCGGCTTGCTGCGCCACTACTCGGCCAGCGACATCACTACCCGTTAAGGTAACACCGCGTACTTTTTCGTGCTGGATCACTTTTTCAGATTGATCATGATCGATAATCAAGGCACGGAATAAGTCTTCTGGTAAGTCAGATTCTTGCATGATTTTTTCAATCAATTGACCTGAGCCAGTCACGTTGGATGCGTGCTTAAGCAGGATACTGTTACCGGCCATCAAGTTAGCAATGGTATAGCGGAATACTTGGTAAGCGGGGAAGTTCCACGGCTGGATACCATAAATAATACCGATAGGGTCATAGCTGATCAGGCCTTTTTTAATGCCTTCGATATCGCGTTCGTCGTCAGCTAAAGCAGCAACGCCTTCACCCGCGGTAAAATCGCAAATCGCTTTACATAAATCTACTTCAGCTAAGCTTGCCTCTAAGGTCTTACCACGCTCTTCAGTCATTAGCTTCGCAAGCTCGTCCTTATACTTCATTAGCGTCTCGCCAATCGAGTTAATGACTTTGGCGCGCTCATCGGCACCAACCAAACGCCATTTTGAAAACGCTTCGTGCGAGGCATCGATGATTTTGTTCACTTCATCATCGCTCATATAAGTGTAATTTTTAATGTCTTTACCTGTTGCTGGATTCACAGTGGTAATATCTGCCATGATAATTGTCCTTATTTATCTGCTTATTATGTAATGGATACTTATTAAACGAGCCATGATGACTAAGAAATATTCTATCGTTAAGTGTGTCGATATTATCGAATCACTTAACAATGCTCGCTTTAGTTGTCTTTTTTCTTAATGTCCATTTAGCATAACAAAATGCACCAGCGGTAGTTTTACAAGTTATGAAGAAGTGTGCGTAAGATGTTAATAGTGTGACGCCATTATAAAAACTGATTTTATTTTAAGAAATTAAATTTAAAGAACCTTTTGATTCAAAGAGCTTCTTAATTTAAAAAAGCTTGATATAAAAATGGAGGCAATAAAAAAACCAGCGCATTTATCATGGGCTGGTTTTTTAAAAGTTGTGCTAAAACAAATGGTTAATGACCGGAATCTCTGGTGGCGGATTCTCTTCTTCGGCGACTACTTGCCGTGCTACATGCATAATCAGCTGACGTAACCAACGATGCGCTGGGTGATGCTGTAACAATGGTGACCACGCCATCGTCAGCTCAAACTCAGGGATAAAGAATGGTGGCTCTTCCATAATGATACTGTCATTATTGGCCTGCATTCTCGCCACCCGCGTCGGCAAGGTCGCAATCAAGTCTTTATTGGCGGCAAGCATCGCTGGCATTTGATAGTGACGGGTAAAGACGCTGATTTGGCGTTTTTGACCTAGGCGTTGCAATGCCTGATCGATAGAACCGAGCCCACCTGATTTTTCTGGATTGACCCCAAAGCCAACGCCCATACCTGTTTTGGATACCCAAACATGCTGCGCTTTGAGATAATTTTTTAAATTAAAACGATTGGCATATGGCCCTTCAGCGGATAACAAACAGCTAAATGTATCGCGCCAAACCAATACTTGGTGGAAACTTTGCGGAATCTCATTAAAACGGTTAATCGCTAAATCTACGCGACCTTGCTCCATATCACGGTAGGAAACATCAGAGGGCGTCAAGAAGTCCAAAATCACATTGGGCGCTTCAGAGCGTAGTGCTTTGACCAGTTTTGGCACCAAAGTCGCCTCAGCATAATCTGAGGTCATGATACGAAAAACGCGCGAGGTACTATAAGGGCGAAACTCGGTACGCGGCTCAAGCACTTGCGTCAAATCTGCTAATATCTCACGAATACGTGGCTGCAGCTCAAGCGCGCGCTCGGTCGGCGTCATACCTTCCGATGAGCGCACCAATAACGGGTCATTAAATAACTTACGTAGGCGCCGCAAAATATTACTCATCGCCGGCTGGGTAATGCCGAGCTGCTCAGCTGCACGTGTGACGTTTTTTTCACGTAGTAGTACATCTAAATGTACCAACAAATTCAAATCAACCCGCTGCAAATTCATATCTATTTCTCTTTACCGTAGAATAAATGCCACCATAAGCTTAAAAAAGCGCGGCATCTTCCGTTCTATTATTTTGCAAAATTGTTTTGCGACTGCTTAAATCAAGCGTTTTTCTATCTAAATAATTTTAATATACGCTTATTATACCCCAGTTTACCCTGCTCAAGCCATTGTTATATCTATACTATAACCAAATGAAATACCCAAGATAATAATCATAAACTAGATAAATCAGGGTAACCTAGCTATAGTGCTTAGCAAGCGCTGATAAGTCATTTTCAAATCTTATGCCATCAGCACGGCTTTTAACGAATCAATGATGGCTGCTATTTTATCGCATTTTTATACTAAAAGATGGTCAGAAAGCTTATTGCGTAAGCTTTATTATGCAAGCCGTTTTTTATAAATTTGGCGTTTTGCTCGCGGCAGTTTTTAGGCTTGAATTGATGCTATATACGCTTTAGGCTAATAAGTGGTTTAACTGGCAAGCACATCTTAACTAAAACAGCGTCAATTAAATCTAAAAAATAAAAGCTGACCAATAAGACAGGTTTTATTTGCTTTTATAATCATTTTCTTATAGTTTAGTAAAGATTACTCAGGTAAAAGGTTTATATCCCGAACTTTACTTTTGCCAATGTATTTCTTTTCAAGAAACATTATTTTACCAGCAACACTTATCTGCATATTTTACTTAAGTAATTTACATCCCCTTTAATCCCCACCCCACCAAGGAGACTATAGATGTCAACTGCATATAAATCAGCGATTGATCTAGTACGTGAACTAAAGCAAAAGCACGGTAACTGGCAGAATATCAGCGAGACTGATGCCGCACGTATGATGATGCAAAACCGTTTCAAAACTGGTTTAGATATCGCCAAGTATACTGCAAAAATCATGCGTCAAGACATGGAAGATTATGACAATGATACGTCTCAGTACACGCAATCTCTAGGTGCATGGCACGGTTTTGTTGCTCAGCAAACTATGTACGCTAAGAAAAAATACTTTGGCACTACCGCTAAAACGTACATTTACCTATCAGGTTGGATGGTTGCTGCTCTGCGTTCTGAGTTTGGTCCTCTACCTGACCAATCTATGCACGAAAAAACGTCTGTGCCTAAACTAATCGAAGAAATCTACACCTTCTTACGTCAAGCTGATGCTAAAGTGTTAAACGACTACTTCCGTGAGCTAAACGCTGCAGAAGAAGCGGGTCAAGACACTTCAGCTATCCTAGAAAAAATCGAAAACTTCGATTCACACGTTGTGCCAATCATTGCTGATATCGATGCCGGTTTCGGTAACGAAGAAGCGACTTACTTGCTAACTAAGCAAATGATTGAAGCCGGTGCTTGTGCTATCCAAGTTGAAAACCAAGTGTCTGACGCAAAACAGTGTGGTCACCAAGCGGGTAAAGTAACCGTACCGCATGAAGACTACATCGCAAAAATCAATGCGATTCGTTATGCATTCCTAGAATTGGGCGTTGAAGACGGTATTATCGTTGCTCGTACTGATAGTGAGGGCGCATCACTCACGCAAAAAATCCCAGTATCAAATGAGCCAGGCGACCTTGCTTCTCAATATATCGACTTCCTAGAAATGGAAGAAGTGACCATCGAAGAAGCTAATGAAAATGACAGCCTTCTTAAGCACAACGGCAAATTGGTTCGTCCTAAGCGTCTAGCTAACGGTCTATATCAGTTCCGTGAAGAAACCAACATCGACCGCGTCGTACTTGACTGTGTAACCGCTCTAGAAAACGGTGCTGATCTACTATGGATCGAAACACCTACTCCAGACGTAGAACACATCAAAATGATGGTTGACCGTATTAAAGAAGAGCAGCCAAAAGCGAAGCTTGTATACAACAACAGCCCATCGTTCAACTGGACGCTAAACTTCCGTAAGCAAGTTATCGCTCAGTGGGAAGAAGAAGGCAAAGACGTATCAAGCTACAACAAAGACAACTTGATGAGTGCTGATTACGACGGTACTGAGCTTGATGAAGCTGCTGATATCGCTGCGAAGAACTTCCAACGTGACGCATCACGCGAAGCGGGTGTATTCCATCACCTAATCACGCTACCGACTTACCACACCACTGCACTTAGCGTTCATGAACTTGCTAAAGGCTACTTC
Organism: Psychrobacter sp. UBA6291; assembly: GCF_002439405.1. Lineage (NCBI taxonomy): Bacteria > Pseudomonadati > Pseudomonadota > Gammaproteobacteria > Moraxellales > Moraxellaceae > Psychrobacter > Psychrobacter sp. UBA6291. The sequence goes on from NZ_DJUD01000006.1 coordinate 18,655, forward strand.
GGTGAAGAAGGTATGCTTGCTTATGCAGCTGGCGTCCAACGTAAAGAAATCCGTGAAGGCATCGCTTGTGTTAAACACCAAGCAATGGCGGGTTCTGACCTTGGCGATGATCACAAAGAAATCTTCTCTGGTGAAAACGCCCTTAAAGCTGGTGGTGGCAAAAACACCATGAACCAGTTCTAATAATCGCTCACTTATAGTTATATTTTATAAGTACCCGTTATAAAAAAGCCGTCCTACTTAGTAGGGCGGTTTTTTTTGGCTTTAAATAATTTCCCTGTATAAAACGATAGCGTTATTAAATAGCCATTTTTAGCACATTTAGATGTCTATCGATTGAACTGGGAACACGCCCTAGTATCCGCTAATCAGCCAAAGTAAAACTTTTACTTGTCATTGTTCGATAGCTTTCATACGATGGTAATTATTTAACAGGTATTACTAACCATTCATAACTATAATCGGGAGCCATCATGCAAGAGATAGAGCTGAAGTTTCTAGTACCAGAATCGCGCCTAAAAGGTTTGATGCGCCAAGCGAATATTAAATCCTCACAGCTTACGCAGCTGGCCGCGCATTATTATGACACTCCCGATCAGCAGCTCGCTAAGGCGGGTATTGGCTTACGTATTCGTCAGGAAGGCGATGCGTGGGTGCAGACCATCAAAGCGGGTGGCGACGGTATTGCAGCGCGTTTAGAGCACAATGCGGTACTAGATACCCAACAAGTCCAAGCCATGTTGGACACCAATACGCTCATGCCTGATTTGAGCATTTATCAAGACACTTCCATCGCCCCTGCTCTAGAACCATTTAAATTAACGAAACTGGCTAAAACGCTCACCCGCTTATATGTCACCGATGTCGAGCGTATAACGCGATTGCTCACAGATAATAGCGACAAGGACAGCAGCAATCAGATTGAAATGGCATACGACTGCGGAGCGATTATCCACGGTAGAGATGATACTCAGCGCGATAGTATTCAAGAAATCGAGTTTGAGCTGATATCAGGCGATGTAGATTTTTTATTTACGACTGCCAAAACCTGGTGTCAGCGCCATAAACTCTGCTTGTCTACAGTGACCAAAGCCGAGCGCGGTGGCTTATTAATTACGGGGCAACAACATAGCCGAGCGGTTAGCGCCAATCTTAGCGATCTAACTGTTGATAAAGACAGCAGCAGGCCGGCATTTATACGGGCAGTCGTACATAATTGCCTATTGCAAATACTACCCAATAGTAGCGCCATCGTCGCAGGCAGTACGGACAATGAGCATATTTTACAATTGTATAACGGCATTCAGCGCTTACGTACCGCGCTTAAGCTATTTAAAGGCTTCTCCGATGAGCTCAATCCTGACTGGGTGATTATTCTTAAACAAACAGCGACTTTACTGGCTGATTATCGCAAGCTTGCTTATCTTGCCAGTCATATCGAGCCCTACTTACAAGCGCATGAGGCACCAAGCGTTGATTGTTCGGCAGAAATTGAAGCGGCGAAAATCACTCCTATCGATGCGGTATGTGCCAATAATTTACAACTGACGTTGCTTGAGCTAATAGCCTTTACCATGAGTGACCCCAACCTTGAACCACAGGCGAATAAACGCGCCGCTCATAAGCTTAGAAAAACATTGGACAAACGTTATAAAAAATTGTTGAAAGCTGAGAGTAAGCTCCATGAAGCTAGGAATGCTAACGCGGATAGCAAAGATTTAACTGGTGTCAATTTGGAGAGCGTGAGTTCAGAAAGTATTAACTTAGAAGGCGTTAAATCAAAAGGCATTAATTTAGAAAGTAGAGAGCCGCAAAGTCTGCAGACGAAGGATATAGATTTGCCAGCCAAGGACGAAAAACAAGCCCAGTATAAACTGTACCGACAGCTTGAAAAATTGCGCTACGTTAGTGAATTTGCAGCGCCCTTAATCAACAATGAAAATCTCAAAAATAAAAAGCTCAACAGTAAAAAGTCTAAAAAGAAAAGCAAGCGCTTCCTAAAACATCTCGTAAAAGTACAGCAAGCGCTTAGGCAACAACTTGATACCACTTATTATCAGCAGTGCTATCAACATAAAGCGAGCACAGACTCGAATGCCTTGTACGGCGCAGGCTGGTTGAATGCTTCTTTAATAGATACACAGAAAAAGTCTAAAAAACGCTTAGCTAAGCTTAAATCTGCGGATAAGTTCTGGTAATAAAAACTAAAACTGGCTTTTTGACCCTGTATCTTACTTATAATTAACTTAACCTTTACATAATTCAAAAAAAGACAGCGACCATCAGGTACGTTGTCTTTTTTTATGCGTAATGTTTTTAAGCGTAGTGTTTTCTAAGCATAGTGTTTTCGAGTAAATATCAACGAGCAATAATGGTCACAGTTGTGCCCTCGGTCACTTGTTCAAATAACTCCCAAATATCCTCATTGCGCATCCGTATACAGCCGTGAGAGAGCGGCTCGCCCATTGGTTCGCTGTCTGGTGTGCCATGAATATAAATATAACGCTGATAAGTATCGCAGCCGCCGTGAACATTACTGCCTTTATTCAACCCCTCTTCAAGACCGCGTAACCATAAAATACGGCTTAATATCCAATCGCGCTCTGGATACAGTTTACCAAGCTCTGCACTATAGACCTCGCCTGTCGGTTTGCGTCCCACAAATACCGCGTTCATGGGTTCATTGCCGCCGATTTTTGCCGCGATAATGTGCTTACCAAGGGGTGTGCAGCCGCTATCTTGCTGGCTGCCAATACCGTTTTTAGCGGTCGATACCGTATATTGAGTCACTCCTTTATCGTATTTATATAGCGTTAACGTTTGCTGAGCAATGTTAATAACCAGTCGCACATCAGAATTTTCGTTAAACTCTTCGGTAAAGCTTTCGTTATTTGTCATAAGATTTTCCAGCGCTCATAAATCTACAGCGGTTATTATCAACTGCGTTGAGAGTAAATAGTGAGCGAAATGTTTGCGTTTTTCTATTATTAAGGGATTGTATCAAGGCTTTTGGCACCGTAATATAGGGGCACACTTTTTGATGCTAGCAGATTATGACGACTATTTCACCGACACGTGTGTCGATGTATGATTTTCTCTATCAAGATACCAAGCCGATGGTGTCATTATTGGCAGACGTGGCTAAGCTGTCATTACCGCAAGCGCGTTTGGCGATGGATGCCAGTTTGCAAGCGATTATCAGCGCCTTACTTGCTTATCAGCAGCATAATGATGGCCAAGCAGTGAGTAAAAAACTGTTTACTCGTACCGCCGTCAAAGAACTAAGACGATATAATTCAATGAATTTTTCGACCATCAATGCGACTTTATATTATCGCCAAGAGGTGGCCGATGCGATTTTTCATGAGAATGCGCGCGTGATCAAAGCCAGTGATTACATTGCAGAGCGCATTGAGGCGACGTCACCGCAAGTGCAAATACTACTCACCTCTTTATGCGTGATTGTCTTACGTGAACTGGCGATTTTAGCAGAATATAGCCAGCTTGATAATGAGGAGCTGGACAAATGGTTCGCCTTGCAGCCGCAGTTTTTATCCGTCGAGCGCTTTGTGGCCAATAAACCAGCGTTAGAATCTACCAAGCGGGCTGAACCTAATGAGAATGAAAAAACAACCACTTCTACAGAAACTGCTTTACAGTCAGACTTAAAAGTAGATGTAGAGACAGAAGTAAGAAACACCACAGAACGTACTTTATTGAGCACAGCGCAGCTCGCTGATACTCCGCCCGCTTTTGACCCTTATTGGCACGAGTTGACGACGTTTAAAACTGAAAACCATGAGCTTGTCCAAGACATGCAACTAGCGACGGGCAATTATTTAAAGGTCATTGGGCGCTCACCTGCCAATGCTCAACAAGGTAAATACAATGACTTATTGGTGTTTGCCGAAATGTCAGCCATAAGCTTGCCGCACCAGCGTTGGCTGTTGCAACTGGCGAAAATTTCAGAAATATATTTGCAGCGCAACCGCCTAAGAATTACCTCCGAGCCTGCCAGCGCACCAAAACCACCTTTGGTAAGCTTAGGTCTAATTGGCGGCAATAACGACAATGCGCCGACCACCACCAGTGAAAAGCCGATTGAATACGACGCGCCTATACCGCTCTGGAAAAATCCCGTTATCCTAATCATTATTGCGGTTATTGGCGTACTTGGCGGGCTAGCAGCGCTCAAATATCAAAGCCAAAAATCTGACGGTATCAAATTGGCCACAGAAGAAGTCATCGAGCAAGATCTTATCAAGGAGCGCCAACAGCAAGATGTGGCGATTGTTATGGTAGACGATGATGAAGATGGCGCTGAAGAACCAAAAGCGTCTCAATAAGAATAATTCATAGATAAATTTTGAAGTAGACGAAAATAGTTGAACAACCCTTAAAAAACCAAAAAAAAGGCGCTAACTTATTAGCGCCTTTTTTTATTCATACTTTATTTAGAACAATCTAAAAAAAATATGCTTACTTCGATAAATCACGACCACGGCTGGCTTCAATCGCCAAACGTAGACCATTTAAACGGATAAAACCTTCAGCATCTTTTTGATCATAAGCACCGGCATCATCTTCAAAAGTGGCGATTTTTTCATCAAACAGTGAATCGTCTGACTTACGGCCGACGACGCTAACCGCGCCTTTGTATAATTTGACGCGTACGGTACCGTTGACATATTCTTGTGATTTGTCAATCAAGGCTTGTAGCATCATGCGCTCAGGGCTAAACCAATAGCCGTTATAGATAATTTTAGCGTAACGCGGCATCAGCTCATCTTTTAAATGCGCCGCTTCACGGTCAAGGGTTAATGATTCGATACCGCGGTGGGCTTTTAGCATAATAGTACCAGCTGGGGTCTCATAGCAGCCGCGTGATTTCATACCGACATAACGATTTTCAACGATATCCAAACGTCCGATACCGTGCTTACCGCCAATCTCATTCAGCTTAATCATTACTTCATAAGGCTTAAGCGCTTCGCCATCGATGGCAACGATATCACCTTGTTTGTATTCTAATTCTAGATATTGCGCTTCGTCAGGTGCTTCTTCTGGACTGACTGACCAGCGCCACATATCGTCTTCAGCTTCGGCGTATGGGTCTTCTAAGATGCCGCCTTCATAAGAGATATGCAGTAAGTTGGCATCCATTGAGTACGGAGATTTTTTCTTATTGCCGGCATAATCGATAGCGATATTATGTTCTTCGGCATATTTCATCAAGCTTTCACGGCTTGATAAATCCCACTCACGCCACGGCGCAATGGTGACCACGTCAGGTGATAAAGCAACGGCACCAAGCTCAAAACGTACTTGGTCATTACCTTTACCAGTCGCACCATGACTGATAGCATCAGCGTTATGCTCTTTAGCAATTTCAACCAAACGCTTGGCAATCAAAGGACGCGCGATAGAAGTCCCGAGCAGATACTCGCCTTCGTAAATGGCATTGGCGCGGAACATCGGGAACACATAATCGCGGGCAAACTCTTCACGTAAGTCTTCGATATGGATATGCTTGATACCCATCGCTTCAGCTTTGGCACGCGCCGGCTCAACTTCTTCACCTTGACCGATGTCAGCGGTGAACGTAATCACTTCTGCATCATAGGTTTCTTGTAGCCATCTGGCGATGATTGAAGTATCAAGACCGCCGGAATAGGCCAAGACGATTTTATTAATATTTTTTGGATCAAGCTGAGCCATAAATAACTCCTAATATAAGAATTTATTATCGAATACATTTAATGAGAAATAAAAATGCGCAGGATAGGATGAAATAAATAAAAAATAGATTGCCTGCTCAGTGTACATCATATTTACGAGCGGCAAAAGTATCAGCGCCATTCGGTGCTAGGTTTTCACCGAAAATTAGCATGAATGCATATATAGGCGCTGGTTACTTATCAACGAAATCATAACGCTTTTATGTACAGATATTTCGCCGCATATTTAGTCAAGTAGGCAAATCTGTTATGATAGCAGCTCAGCTAGACTCCCTTTTACTGCCGTATAAAGATATAGAGCGCGATGATACTATGACCGATTCGATTAGAGAATTAACCCTGCTGCAGCCAGATGATTGGCATATTCATTTGCGCGACGATAAAGCGTTAGCGACTACCGTTCCTCACGCTGCCCAAAGCTTTAACCGTGTCATCTGTATGCCAAATTTGGTACCGCCTGTTAAAAATATCGATGCGGCGCAAGCCTACCGTGAGCGCATCCTGCAGCATTTAGCAGCAAGCGATTTGAGTGCGGAGCGTAAAGCAGCTTTTGACCCACGCATGACCTTGTATCTCACCGATCAAACCACTGCTCAGGATATCGAAATGGCGGCAAAATCTGGTATCGTGCAAGCGGTCAAACTCTACCCTGCTGGCGCAACGACCAACTCTGCCGACGGTGTCACCGATATTAATGCCTGCGTCGATGTCTTTGAAGCGCTGGAAAAATACAATCTACCACTACTGCTCCATGGCGAAGTCACGCATGACCATGTCGATATTTTTGACCGTGAAAAGCGCTTTTTAGACGAAGTGTTGGCACAAATCATCGTCAAATTTCCGACGATGAAAATTGTGCTAGAGCATATAACCACCAGTGATGCCGCCGACTTTGTCTTAGAACAAGGCAATCAAATTGCTGCGACCATTACGCCGCAGCACTTAATGTTTAATCGCAATCATTTATTGGTTGGCGGTATCAAGCCGCACTTTTACTGCCTGCCTATTTTAAAACGTGAAAGCCATCAAAAAGTATTGTTGGATGTCGCTACCAGTGGCAATCCAAAATTCTTTTTAGGCACAGATTCGGCGCCGCATGCAACGAACGCAAAAGAATCGGCTTGCGGCTGTGCTGGCTGCTATAGTGCTGCTAATGCCTTACCGCTATACGCCACTGCTTTTGATAGTGTGGGTAAAATAGATAAGCTTGAAGGATTTGCCAGCCGCTTTGGCGCCCAGTTCTATGGTTTGCCAGTAAATGAGAGTACCATCACGTTGATAAACACGCCGATGCAAGTACCGACCAATTACCCTTATTTTGATGGCGCGTCATTAAAGCCGCTGTTGGCGGGAGAGACGTTACCTTGGTCTATTAAAGCTTAACAGCAGTGACATAACGCTATTTGCCTGCATTTATTTCATATCCTATGCTAGGTCTGCACTTTTGCTAAAACGCCAATTCGCTTAGCAAAAGTAAACCTCGTATCATAGGATATTTATTGTTTATTTCATTCAATACCACAGCACGACTGATAAAAGCGATTTAACCTGATATGACCATTCAAAATGATGCCGGCTTACCTAGAAACAATTTGGCTAATACGGAAAATGCCTGTCTTACTACTACCTCAAGCTCAAGCGCTACTGCCGATAGTAACGGCGCAACAGATGAACAAGCACCCATGCGCTTAAAAGAGCGTTTTCGTAAGTTTTTGCCTGTTGTCGTCGATGTCGAAACCGCAGGCTTTAATGCGCAAACCGACGCCTTATTAGAGATTGCTTGTATTCCTGTACTACTTGATGAGCAAGGCGTGTTTTATCCAGGAGAGGCATTTAACGCCCATATCGAGCCTTTTGAGGGCGCAAATCTTGAGCCAAGCGCGCTTGCCTTTACCGGTATCGATCCTAATAATCCACTGCGTAAAGCCATTGCCGAAGATGAAAAAACGGCGCTGCGCCGTATTTTTAAAGGCTTAAAAGAAGTACGCCGCGCTGAAGACTGCCGTCAATGCGTTTTGATTGGCCATAATGCCCATTTTGACTTAGCGTTTTTAAATGCGGCAGTGTTGCGTACCAACAGCAAAAACCATAATCCGTTTCACAACTTCTCAGTTTTCGATACCGTGACGCTGTCTGCGCTTGCATTCGGACAAACTGTACTCGCGCGTGCTTGTAAGGCTGCTGGGCTTGATTTTGATGGTAATGACGCGCATTCAGCGCTCTATGATACCCAAAAGACGGCTGAACTGTTTTGTCATATTTTAAATAGCTACCCGATGCTCGCGAACGCTATCCATAACGAGCAGGAAAATACTGAGACAGCCGCTAACAGCACTGTCGATAGCAACGCTGACGACGCCAAGTAAAATAAAGCATACGCCCTTTGCATTGTTAAACTCAATGAATAGTGTTATCTATAGCTAATCACCTATTATGGATTAGGTGAGCTTAACAAAAAGGGACTTTGCTATGGAACCACAGGTTAAATTATGGGCAACCATTATCGGTTACATGCTACTGGCGTTAACCATTAGCGCTTGTACGTCGTTGTGGATTCGGCATCATTTAAAGCGAAAAGACCTACATCCACGGCGCGCGCTTAAAAAAAGATACTTAATTTCAAAAAGACGTCGAAAAAGGCTTGACAGCAAGCGCGGTCGCCATTAAAATACGCACCACTTCGGCATAAATGGTGAAAGCAGCTGAAGTGTTGTTACTAGTCCCCATCGTCTAGAGGCCTA